>JAGLKL010000048.1 GCA_023141075.1 Alphaproteobacteria bacterium | reverse complement strand
CCTACCCGGAGATCTGGAACTGAGCATTACAACAGATCGTTCGGTTATGTTTCAACAACGCGCCGAGCTGTTGATTAAAAACGGTCTTACAGGGCTTGTTCTGGTTATTATTCTCCTCGCGTTGTTCCTTGATGTACGTCTGGCATTGTGGGTCAGTATGGGGATTCCTATTTCCTATATGGGAGCATTTTTGCTTTTTCCCGCAACAGAGGGTTTTTCGATTAACATGATCTCCATGTTCTCCTTTATTATCGCATTAGGAATTGTGGTGGATGATGCGATTGTGGTGGGAGAAAATGTCTATCACAAGCGTGAGCAGGGAATGAGTCCGCTCAAGGCCAGTGTTGAGGGAGCGCGGGAGATGGCTATTCCCGTGAGTGTTAGCATATTTACTAATATTGTCGCTTTTGCACCCCTGTTCTTTGTTCCCGGCTTTATGGGTAAAATTTTTAGCGTTATTCCTACTGTCGTTATTGCAATATTTATTATTTCATTATTTGAGTGTTTGTTTATTTTGCCCCGTCATTTGACATTGAAAAAGGCAAAAGAACACGGTGGGTCTCTCTTCTCAAAAATTATTACTGCACAAAAGGCGTTTAACCGAAAATTTGATGCTTTTATCAACAAAATTTATATCCCTTTTGTAAAATTATCGCTTCACTTCCGCTATATTTCTTCGGCTCTGTTCCTGTTTGTCCTGATTGTGATGGGTGGCTATGCTACCAGTGGCCGCTTGCCTATAGTCATGTTCCCCACTATTGAATCGGACTTTTCGCATGTTGTTGCTGTCCTGAAAATCGGAACACCTTTAAATGACGTTAAAGCTGTCGAAGCCCGGCTGATAAAAGCGGCAAAAGAGGTTATAGAGGAAAATGGCGGAGAAGAGCTGTCTTACGGGATTCATTCGCAGGTTAATGAAAATAAAATTACCATGAGAACCTATTTGACGAATATTGATATTCGCCCTATCAATACTGATAAATTTACAGAGTTATGGCGTGAAAAAACCGGAGAAATACCGGGGCTTGAAAGCTTGATATTTTCTTCAGATTTTGGCGGACCCGGTCATGGCGCAGTGCTTACTGTAGAGCTTAGTCATGAGAATATGGATATTCTGGACAAAGCCTCTACTGAATTCGGAGAAATTTTGTCCGTTTTTCCGAGTGTGCGCGATATTGATGACGGCACGGCGCAAGGCAAGCGCCAGTTTGATTTCACACTTACCGATCTGGGGTATACGCTTGGCTTTACACCTGAATCGGTTGGGCGGCAGTTACGCAGTTTTTATTACGGTAGTGAAGCGCTTAAACAGCAACGCGGACGCAATGAAGTTCGTGTGCTTGTTATGTTGCCGCGTCAGGAGCGCGAATCGCTCTATCACTTTACCAATATGATGATTAAATCCCCAAGCGGCTCATATGTAATGCTGCGTGATATTGTAAATATTAAAGACGGGCGTGCTTATACGACAATCAACCGTCGTAATTCCCAGCGCGTAACCAATGTTGAAGCTGACGTTACCCCTAAGTCTCAGACCGAGCTGATTATTAGCGATCTTAAATCCGATATCCTACCGGCTTTACAAAAACGTTATCCCGGCCTTATCTATTCTTTTGAAGGACAGCAAGCAGATATGCGCGAAAGTATTATGAGCCTAGGAAAAGGTATGGTTATTGTCTGCTTCGTTATGTATGCGGCTCTGGCTATATTATTTTCCAGCTATACTCAACCCTTGCTTATTATGATTGCTATTCCGTTCAGCATTATTGGCGCTGTCCTCGGGCATTTTATTATGGGGTTTCCGGTGAGTTTGCCCAGTATGTTCGGCATTATTGCCTTGGCGGGCGTAGTGGTTAATGACTCGCTTATTCTGATTAATCTGGCTAATCAGAAGCGCAATAAAGATAAAATGAAATCTTATGATGCTGTTATCACTGCGGCGCGACAACGCTTCCGTCCGATTTTCCTGACAACAATGACGACGTTTGTCGGACTGGCTCCAATAATGTTTGAAACATCTATTCAAGCACGTATTCTTATTCCTATGGCGATATCTCTGGGATATGGGATTTTGTTTGCGACTTTCTTAACGCTGCTTCTTGTCCCGGCTTTGTATATGATTAATGAAGATGTTAGACGTATTTTTAAGGTTATGATGCGTTTTATTAGCTTTACTCTAAGAGTCTAAACCCTAAGAACCCAGACGCATTAATAATCACGTTTCCAGAATAAGCCAACTCCACCACTTGAATCCTGACCAATTTCGCTTTCCAAAGTGATGTTGGGGGTGAGTTCGATTTGTACATTTGCACTACCGCTTCCTTCTTCCATGCCGCTTTCAAACTCCAGATAGACTTTATCGGTTAAATATTTTCCTGCCCCTATACTGGCAGAGCCCTGCTCATCGGTTCCCACGCGCAAGTCGTCCAACCCGGTTATATTGCGTAATGTGCCTATTGGATCAAGCCCGGTAGAACCGCCTCCCTGCCCGGTAAAACGGCTGAATGTCCGGGCGAGCTGCACAGCCTGAAACGGTGAGAGGTTTTCCATCTCTTCGCCAAAGAGGATGTAGGACAAGACCTCATCTTCGGGCATAGCCGGCTCGGAAGAAAACCCGATTTTCGGAGACATGACAGACCCGGTAATGGTGACGATAGCAGTAATATCTCCTGCCTTGGTTTTTGCTTTAATATCCAACTTCGGACTTGGTGGTATGCTCCCGGAAAACCTCATTTTGGCATTTGTAAATTTGAAGACCTTGCCGAACTCACTGTAACGTCCGCGCAAGGATTCGAGATTACCGTAATATAAAGGTCTGGCAGCAGTGCCCTTTACTTTGAGTTCACCTCCAAATTCCGCATCCAGCCCCCAGCCACGCACAATGATACGGCGCGGCGCTTTTATGTATATATCCAGATTAATTTTTTCTGCGATAGAAGGTGCCTTGGCTATTTGTCTTGCATTCGTTTTTACCTCAACATTAAGCTGTGGAATATTGCTTGAAATGCGCTCAGGGATTGTAACATCCAGTTTATGCGCTGTTATTGTTCCGACAATTAAATAGCCTTCTGTAGAATCTCCTTGGAATTTAAGATCACCATCGAGCACGCCATTGACTATATCTCCTTTAATAAGGTTGCTTTCACGCGCAGTAATTAACAGGTCAGCCTTATTTCCTTTTGGTTTGAATGTCCCTGATGCGCTAAATGTTCCTTTATCATGATCGCGAGCGGTTAAGGAGGTTATGTTCACTGTTCCGCCGGAGAAACTACCTTTCAGAGCTATGTCCTTTGCTGAAATATTCAGCGACTTATTGCTGTATTGCTTCGTAACCATATCAAATGTGGTTGAGAGTTTTTCTCCTTTATTCTGTCTTGTCGTCAGGTTGAAAGATAACGGTGCCAGATTATGGCCGCTACCAACCAGTTCCGGATAATTGCGCAGGCTCTCCAGTGTGCCTGAGAGTTTTATATTAAGTTTGTTTGTCGAGTTATTATAGCTGCCTGAACCTTTTATTATCAGATCGGGCGCTTTTGCAGAGAAGGTTTCAAGTATCACAATATCTTGCGTGAAAGCGCATTGAGCTTTAATTTCTACAGGCTTGTCCATAATACGCGCAGAGAAAAAGATACCAATGCGCTCTTTTGATATGTCTTTTGTATCAAAGGTAAGTTTAATATTCGTCGCATCAAAACTAGTCTTTTCGCCTTCGTAAAGCTTGATACTATCCAGTGTAAAATGCGTCGGCAGGGCGTAAGAAAGCCCAGCAATATCAAGTTTGTATGAGCTTCCTGCGAATTGACGGGAGATGAAATCTTGAGCATATTTCTGTCCTACAGGTGTCCCCAGCCAGATGAGCGTGCTCCATAAGACAAACTGCGCAATCATTAGCAATGTCATAGCGACCGCTGTTGACCATAAAAGTGTGAGCCATGATTTCCGAGCAATGTTTTTAAGAACAATCTTTGCTTTCATCAAAATGCCTGCCCGATACTGATATAGATTTGAAAGTTCTTATCGCTGTTTTCATCTCCGTGCAAAGGCACACCGACATCAAGGCGCAGCGGGCCGAAATCGGTGTAATAGCGAAACCCTGCTCCCGCCCCTATAGCCGGATCGCTGAATGATGGTGCAACTTCATCACTAACCTGCCCGGTATCAATAAAGACAACGGCTCCCAACTTATCCGTCGCTTTGAAGCGCAGCTCCAGTGAAGCCTCAAATAAAGAGCGTCCACCGATGGGATCACCGTCTTCGAATGGCCCTATTTCCTGATAACCAAAGCCACGCACCGAGCCTCCTCCTCCGGAGTAAAAGCGTTCGGAAGCGGGAATATCAAGCGTACTAGCACCGATAATCGAACCAAGATTCATGCGCCCGGCAATGACGAAACGTTCATGTGCCTCGTAATAACTTTGGGCGCTTGCCTTAGTGGTAACGTAAGGGTCGCTAGTGCCCATTATATCAATGGTTGGCACGGCACTAAACTTGATTAGCGCACCTTTGTGCGGATCAAGCGTGTCGTCGCGGCTGTCATATGTAGTCGCAGCCATTGGGCTAAATAATGCATAATTATTGCTATCGCCATCATCTTCCTTGATATGAGTTATCTCCAAATCTGCTCCTCCGCGCACGGAAAGATGATTGGTTATGCTGCGCCGAACCGCAAAACCGGATGCTAGTGCGGCGCTATTATACGCGTCTGTATCTTCACGCCGAATAGAAGCATTAAGCAACAGACTTTGATCTTTGCGCAAAAAATAGGGTTTGTTAAAAGTGGTTTTAAGGGATTGTCCTAGAACAGACAAATTAATATCCGCGTTTACTTTTTCTCCCTCACCGAAGAAATTGCGATGCTCCCAGCCAAAGGAAACGCCTAACTCTTCATCGGTATAATAGCTTACTCCTGCTTTGAGCGTGCGATGAGCGCGTTCTTTTAAGGTCATTGTTACGGGAATTGTATCAAGCTCCACCGCTTTTTCGGGCAACACCGGCTCGGCGCTGGAAAAAAGTCCTGAGTTTAATAATTTGGAACGTAGCGCTTCCAGCCGTTTTTTCTTGAAACACGTTCCTGCTTCCCAACCGACCAATTTGTCCAAGTATGAGATTTCAACTGTCTCATTGCCTGTATAAGACAGAGCACCGAAATTAGCAGGCTTTCCCTGCTTAACTCTGAAAATCACTTCCGCATTCGTCATGGCCGCATTAAGTACAACCTGATGGGTTACGTCCAGATCATATGCACAGCTTTGTTCCTGCAGGGATTTATAAAGGGTGGCTTGTGCGGTCAGTACACTTTGCGCTTCCAGAGCGTCTCCGGTTTTTAAATCAATTTCTTTTAAGATATCCAAATAGCGAGCAGGGATAATGGACACAGCGGTAATGTTTGTGCGCTCTCCCGGCTTGATATTAAACACGGCTTCGGGCTTTCCATCCTTATCATCGCCAACGGTAATATCCAGCGCAGCATCGTAATAACCTTTGGCGTACAGAGCTTTGAGGATATTGTTTTCTATGCCGCGTGCATGATATAAGGCTAGATGAGAATCCAGCACCTCCCCTTCCGGCAAGGCTTCGATCACAAATTCTTTACTAATAGCCGCCGTGACGTAATCTGCGACCTCGTTTTGCTCTTCATTAAAGCCTGTGATCTGAAACGGAATCGGAACCATGGTTGTATCCTTCTTCCAGAATTTCAGGCGATCAGCAACGCAGGATGAAAGCATCAAGCAAGCCAAAGTTATACATATAAAACTTATCTTTTTCATAGGAGGACGAGATTAATCTTTTTATAGAAAATGTGCAAAGATAAAGCTCTGTTTCCGCATTATGCAAAAGATATCTTTTGTAAAAAATTTGACAAAACACAAGAAGATGACCTATTATCAGCGCGTTATTATTTAAGTGGGGTACTTTATGGCTAACTTTCTTTCAAAATTATTCGACTGGTGCACATTAAAAAAAGCCAACGATGCTGAGGCACATCTCACATGCAATCCAAAGTTGGCAGATGTAATTGAAAAACATATAGAAAACATAGGATTAGAAGACACAAAAAAGACATACGCACTTCAAAGACTTGTTGACGCTTTACGATCTTCGTTCCCTCAAAATATTGAAAAATTGGAAATTATTGAAAGTGGAATTGGTATTGTAGATAATGGGTCACAGTCTGAGTCTTTCTGGCGCAACCGTCGCTCTGGCCATGAATTAGTAGCTGCAAGTGTTGATGCAGGACATCAGTTGGAAACCAAGTATGGCATAATTTCCGAACAATCTAAGAATGTCGCCGGACAATTGATGACATTGGTAGGAGATCAAGAAAACGACAAAGTCACCGGCTACGATAAACTTATGGCTCTAGAAAAAGCCCTTGAAGAAACTCCAGATGCCTTTCAAGGAAGCATAATAGAAACAACTCGTAAAGCCATGGACACAATTAGTGATATCTCTAACAGAGAAATACCCTCCAAAGATAATTTAGAAGCTTTTGAAGATCTGGGAAGCTGCATAAAACAAATCGTAGGACAGAAATATCATGAAACTCTGGAGAGCGAAGCTATCATTGCCGCAGCTTATGACATATATGAAGATACAAACTTACAGGCACGTTTAGTATCCTTACGTATAGGTACAATTCCAAACCTTCTCTCATTCCATAAAAAAACAGCAGGAGAAGAATTAACAGAAGAAAGAAAAAACTCCATATGCGCACTTTAGTAGTGTCGCAAGCAGCGGGGAGTAAATCCCTGAGTGCTGGAATAACATCGTATTAAAATTTGACATATTGCAGGGTGTCATTATACGATCGTTGCATAATAATAATTTGGGGATTTCATTATGGGTATTAGAAAATTTTTAACGGATGTTTTTTCTAAAGTTATGGACTTAGTGTCTGACGATATCAAGTTAGATTCCTATCATGTTAGTTATGATAACGCCATCGAGGCTTATAACGATGCCATCAAGGCTTATGATTCGACGAAACAACAACACGACGCCCAATCCACTCCTGTGGAGGCTGGGTTTGATCCCAACTCTGCTGATGCTAAAATCGTAGTAGAAGAGGCAAAGCTATATTTACAATATGCTGGAACTGAACTTATTTATCAACATGCTAGAAAGGGCGAAGTTTATGGTACGGGTATCATGGGAATCATAGATACATTTGACCCCTTCTCAAAAAAAGGGATCGGCCTTATTGCGAAAGCACGTGATGCACGTGATACAGCTGAGGAAAATTTTGCCAATTTTAATGACCAAAGTGAGGCTGAAGTAAAACAAGGCCTAGGTTTGTAGCATAATCCCATAAAACTGAAAAACTAAACAAGTAATTGACTTAGTATCTAAAGCACGTTGTGATGTGCGCTTCTGTTTTTTAACGCAATAAGGAATCATAATGCTTGCAATTATTGGCGGCTCCGGCCTGTATGCCATGAATGAGTTAAAGGTTATTGCTTCACATGACATAGATACGCCTTTTGGCAAAACTTCGGCTCCGGTGATTGAAGGAAAAGTCTTTGGTAATCCTGTGTTGTTTTTGCCGCGTCACGGCGTAAACCACCAGTTTATTCCTTCCGAAGTAAACTTCCGCGCCAATATTTTTGCACTTAAGAAACTCGGAGCGTGCACTATATTGAGCATCTCTGCTTGCGGGTCTTTGCAAGAAGAGATTAAGCCCGGTGAGGTGGCATTGATTTCCCAGTATTTCGATCATACGCGGAGCAAACGAGCGGGAAGTTTTTTTGGGAACGGCATAACCGCTCATATTTCTACGGCCTTGCCGACCTGCCCTGTTCTGGCTGAAGACGTTTTGAAAGCAGCCAAAGATATCGGCCTTTCGCTACATAGTGATAAAACTTATGCCTGCGTGGAAGGGCCACGCCTTGGCACAAAAGCCGAAAGCTTTTTCCTTCGGAGCGCAGCTAATTGTGATGTCGTCGGTATGACAAATGTTCCAGAAGCTTTCCTTGCACGTGAAGCACAGATGGGTTATGTAACGCTGGCTATTGCAACTGATTATGATTGCTGGCGCGAAGACCCGGATGAACATGTGAGCGTAGAGGCTGTGTTTGCCGTTTATAATGAGAATATCGGCAAAGTGAAGCAACTGGTTCTTAAGCTTCTGGAAAACGGCGTTTCTGAAACACCGGATAATATTCGCTGCGCTCTTAAAGGTGCTGTTATGAGCTCGGATGATGCTCTCGCGCCTGAACAAAAAGAGTGGCTGGATGTGTTGAGAGCGTAGAAATTTGACAGTTTAGGAATCATGTCCTATAATTACCCCATGACTTATAACAACAGACACGAAAAAACAACATGGAAAACAACCCCACAAAATCGGCTAAAAAGTTGGCCAATGACACAAAAATTCTTCGAATCTCTACAAACAAACTATACAGATTTGCCGATTTTGAAGTTTTATTACAAAAAAAGAGGTTTTGCAGCGCAGCATGAGTGACCTAATTCTTAGTGTTGAA
>JAGLKL010000047.1 GCA_023141075.1 Alphaproteobacteria bacterium | reverse complement strand
AAAAGCTGTGGGTTTAGACCCTAGGAAATTATACTTGATTCTCAACCTGTGCCCATTGGGTAAAAAAATTCATTGGCGCAATTCTGTACTATTCTTGAGTGAAACTACTGTATTAAAAATCCCAGAAGATATCGGATGTTTCCCCTTTTGTGGAACCCTTATCTTCTTCTCCTTTTTCGCCTTTATCCTCGCTGCCTTTTTCACGTTCCAAGCGTCCTTTGTTCATCAAGATAATACGACGAATAAGCATATGTACAACAGCCTGAATTGTTGCATCGCTTTTTTTAAGTTTTTCTTCAAAAACCGCACGCGTGATAATAACAAGATTACAATTTTTCACAGCACGCACGCTGGCTGTGCGTACGTGATCAGAGATCAAAGACATCTCCCCGAATATCTCACCTGCGCCAAGTGTAGAGAGAACTACTTCGTGCTCATCATCCTTTTTGACACAGACTTCAACCTTACCTGACTGAATCAGGTAAGCGGAATAACCTTCGTCGCCTTCTTTGATAATGACGGTTCCTTTTGGAACAAATCGACGCTCTAATATGACTTTATCTTTAACCATAGTCCAAGTAGTATAGCTCTTGTGTATTATATTACCACAGCAATATAACAACTCTTTCCCAAGTTATTGAGAAAATATCTTCTATACTACAGCCTATTCAAAAAATTGCGCCCGCCAGTTTCCTGACAAGCGCAAAAATTAATTAATTTGTATAGGGGACTAACGCTCAACACACATAGAGATACCCATACCGCCGCCAATACATAATGTCGCGAGACCTTTCTTCGCATCACGCTTCTTCATTTCATGCAACAAAGTTACGAGGATACGAGCACCGGATGCACCAATCGGGTGACCTAGAGCAATAGCACCGCCATTAACATTCACCTTTTCCATGTCAAAGTTTAGGTCTTTTGCAACAGAAAGAGCCTGCGCTGCGAAAGCTTCATTGGCTTCGATAAGGTCGAGATCATCAATGCTCCAACCGGCTTTTTCCAACGCTGCTTTTGTTGCAGGTATCGGGCCTGTTCCCATGATCGAAGGGTCGACACCACGTGTTGCCCAAGACTTGATCGTTGCAAGCACTTCCAGCCCTCTATCTTTTGCTTCACTTTCGCGCATTAAAACAACGGCTGCTGCGCCATCATTAATGCCTGATGAATTTGCTGCTGTTACCGTTCCATCTTTCTTAAACGCCGGACGCAGCTTTGCCAAGTCTTCCTGCTTAACGCCAAGACGAGGGAACTCGTCCGTATCAAAGATAACTGTCTCTTTACGCTTAGGCACTTCTACAGGAACAATTTCATCTTTAAAGCGACCTTCTTTTATTGCTTTTTCTGCGCGGTTCTGAGAAGTCGTAGACAAAGCGTCCTGCTCTTCGCGGGAAAATTTGTATTGCTCAACAATATTCTCTGCCGTAATACCCATGTGATAGCCATTAAAAATTTCCCACAAGCCATCAAGGATCATAGAATCCTGCATTTTTGCATCACCGAATTTTATGGCCTTGCGCAAATGCATTACATGAGGCGCGGAACTCATACTTTCCTGACCGCCTGCAACAACGATGTCTACATCTCCACTAAGTATGCCTTGCATTCCCAAAGCAATAGAACGTAACCCGGAGCCACAAACCTGATTGATTGTTATCGCTGTTTTTTCTACAGGGATACCAACCTTGACCGCAGCCTGCCTTGCAGGGTTCTGACCACATCCTGCTGTCAAAATCTGCCCCATTAAGACTTCGTCTACATCTGCGCCTTTCAGCCCGGCATCTTTCATTACTGCATCAATAACGCATGCTCCAAGCTCATGGGCAGGAAGAGAAGAAAGCCCTCCGCCTAAATTTCCGATCGCAGTCCTTTTCGCTGCAACAATTACTACTGGATCTGTCATTAGTTTTACTATCCTTCAAATATCTATTAATATTAAGCCAGAACAGGCTCACACTCTTTAGCCCGAATCTATACAGGCATCCGAATTTACAATATCTCTCTTGATGGATATATCAACCCTGCTACCTGAGAATGCCGTGATTATACTCAAAAACCGCCTACTATATTATGCATAAGCGTTGCTTTTAGTCACATAGCCATTGATGCAAAGGACGCCATACTTCTTCTATAGCATTCTTACCTACAATCAGACCGATATGGCCGATATCTGGAGTTATTATATGGCAGTGCTCCCGAGGTATTTGATCATATAACGCATGGGCGTTAGAAAATGATACAAGGTTGTCTTTGCGTGCAGCGATTATCAGGCTGTGGAAGTCAAACACTGTCGGATTAACACGGTGGTCATCGACATACCAGACCCCGGCAGCGGGTTCATTGTCCAAAAACCAACCCTGAACACATTCGCGTGCAATACGGCCTGGAAGATCCACTCCGTCATTAAGCCAATCTTCCGCGCTCACAAATAACCTTGTTTCAGGTATGTTGTCGCTCATGGAAACAAATCTGATAAATTTGTGTACTGCACCATGTACACCAAGCGCAGCGAAGAGACTTTGTGTATATTCTTTGGGCAAACACCCTTTCTCTTCGATGACAGGCAAAACTATGGGAGCCCAGTTGTGCACTATTTCTACTAAATCCTGCCCACCCTTAATAAGTGCAACGTTTTCCTTCTGCTCGTCTTCAGTTTCTACCATCCCTGCATGAAAATCCCACGGCGTTGCAAGAAAAATTGCTTTGCGCACAGATTTACGCACAATATGTATTCCCCCGGCCAACAATGTTCCTCCCATACAATACCCCAAAACATCAATGGGGCATTCGTGATGTTTCGCCAGTTCCTCTATAGCTTTGCACAGCTTATTTCGCAGAAGTTGCGCGATTGATAAGGAGGCATTCTCGTCTCGTTCTGCGACAAGGTCTCCCCAATCGAGAAGATAAGTCGGCACACCTTTGCTGTTAAGCCATCTTAGTAAAGAACGCTCCTGCGCAAGATCCATTATATAAGCTTTATTAATAAGTGAAGGAACAAGCAGCAAAGGGGCGGATTTTGCCTGCGTCATAAAAAGAGCTTCCTCATCAGGTTTTATGATTTTAACCGTGCCATCCTGCCAGATTTTTTGCGTCTTTAGCCGTTCCTGATGGTATCCGTGGTTCTGGTATTTTTGTATGCCGCGAATCATCTCGGTAAGTTGCTCTTGCGAATACCCGATATTTCCCTGCACGACAAAGTCCTGCAACTCCTTCGTCTTTGCAGCAGCCAGCCCCAGATATACCGATAATGGGTGCGGTCCATCACGCATTAAAAATCTCTTGTACCTTTTTGAAAAATATTTTCATAACGCGCAGCATAGAAAAAATATTGCGCTTTTTCCACACAAACCTTTTCTTTTTATATTTTTTGTGCATAATAGCAATTATTCTTGTATATACATATAACAAAAAACAGGTGCAACAATGATCAAAGCTAAGAATAGCAAAGACGATGCAACAGTCATAAAGAAATATGCCAATCGTCG
Source organism: Alphaproteobacteria bacterium (assembly GCA_023141075.1). Classification (GTDB taxonomy): domain Bacteria; phylum Pseudomonadota; class Alphaproteobacteria; order Micavibrionales; family Micavibrionaceae; genus UBA1672. The sequence goes on along the minus strand of JAGLKL010000047.1, from coordinate 5,130 downwards.
TTTATATGATACAGGTCGGAGCAGCTATGTTACGCTGGAAGATCTATGCGAAATGGTTCAGGAAGGACATAATTTTGTTGTTCTTGAAGCAAAAACAGGTAAAGACATTACACGTAGCGTTCTAACGCAAATCATCGCGGATCAAGAGTCCGGTGATGAGACATTGCTACCGACAGATTTTATGCGTACCTTAATCAGCTTTTATGGAGACAATATGCAGTCCATGGTTCCTAGTTATCTTGAGCAGACAATGAACGTATTCAAACAAAACCAAGGGAAATGGCAAGAGCAATTTGCAAAATCCTTTGAAGGAATGGGTATGTCCGGCATGGAAAATATGTTCCCGCAAACTGTTAACTTTGAAGAGATCGCTCGCAAAAACATGGAAATGTTTGAACGCGCGATGAAAATGATGCCTCCGTTCAACATGGCCAATTATATGGGAGACGATAAAGATTAAGCGTAAGTTAGCGCTTTTTCGGATAATAAAAAGACTTTTCATATCTTCGGAATCTTTGTGAAGCCTTGCTCCATAAAAAAACAATTAGAGCTATGATGCACTCGTCATGGCTCTTTTTATTGGGCATTTTTTCGTGAAAATTCTACGGGAATTATGTTGCGGATTTATCTTGCGACACTCGTTTCTTTTCTAGGGTCTAAACCCTAGCGGTGGGTAGCCTCAGATAAAGACGTAAGCTCTGTTGCAAGCAAGGTCTCAGAGTTTATCGCGGTCTGATTTACAGCAAGGCTATCTTCGAACATATCCGTTACATCTTCATTTATCGCAGCCTTGGCGCCGTTCCCTATATCCTCTTTTTCTTCCTTATCTTCATCAAGGAAAGGCAGAATACGCTCTTCAGTAATGGGATAATCCGCATCAAAAAATGTTACTCCCTTTTCGTAGCCTTTTGTGTTTGGATCAATTAATGAAGAGGAGTTCAGCCTTCCTCCTGTTGCAGGCTGAATTTTATTTAAACCTTCACTTTCTCCGGTTTGTTGGGCAACAAGAAGTTTAAGGCGAGCCTTAAGTTCCTGATTTTCGAGTTTGAGTACAGCAACTGTATTTTCAGACTGTTGTTGTTTTTGCTCAAGCGTCTTGACGTGACGTTCAAAAATACTTGCTCTGTGCACGCCTGAAGAAGATGCCTTCTCCAGTTTTTTTGCGTGTTCAAATTCTTTCTGATATTCAGAAATTTTTCTGCGATATGCAATATTGCTTTCTTTTTCCTTATCAAGCGCTTTTATAAGAGCCTTATTTTTTTCGCGCAACAAAGCAATATGTCCTGTAGCATTTGGCGTATCGCTTTTTGATAAAACAGCCAGTTCATCTGCTTTTGACGCCAACATCTTTTTAATGTAGCCATCACGCTGCATAACTTTCTTCTCAAGTGTTTTTATGCGCTTCAACATTTTTTGTGTTGTCTTGCCGTCCATGGAATGCGAATTTCGCGCAAGATCAAGTTTGTGTTGCAAATTTGAATTCTCGGTTATTAGTCTTTCCGCGGTTTTTGTCGCGTTATCTGCAGAGTGCAATGATTCACTTTGCGCTTTAATTGTTTCCCGCAAGCTTTCATTTTGTTGACGTAGTGCCTTTATCCCTTCACTGGATGTCTCACCGGATATATCTTTTGCCGCCGCTAACTTCAGCTTTGCTTGTAGTTTATTGTTTTTTTCATATGCTTTAGATAAACGCTGTTTTAGCACTCCTACCGCTTTGAGATTGTTTTCGTAGGCATCTGTTGCTTTGCCTGCATTCTTATCGGAATCAAATGCTTTTTGAGCTGTTTCCACCAAAGCCATGCTCATTTCTCGGTTTTCTTCCTGAGCAGCCATCAACTCTTTTTTAAGTGATGCAATTTCCGCATCATTTTCTAAAATAGCATCATCATCATCAAAGATATCGTTGTCATCAAAGATACCGTTGTCCAAGCTGACAGATAATTTAAGCTTACTGTTTTCGGCTTTAAGATTTTCGATTTGCTGTTGGAGCAAAACAATACGCTTGGTACCGTTGTCGCGCTGATTCAATGCTTCTTTCAAAAGCTGGTTTTCTTCTATATAGGCTTTCAGCACGGATGTGTCATCCATAATTCCGCCACCCGGCCCCATGTTCATAGCCGTTTCAACATTGAGTTTTTCAATTTGGTGGCTGAGTTTTTGGTTCTCTGATTTAAGAATATTGATTTGCCGAAGATAATCGCTTGCAGAAGGTCCCTGCTGAACACGATTCAGCCCGATTTGCGCTGTTAAACGTTTATTCTCGTCGATTAATCCTTGAATACGCGGATCAGGCGCAGGCATCCCATAAGAGGTTTTCCCGGCGCGGATCAGACTAATGCTATTGCGTAGTTGTTCATTTTCTAGCTCAAGTTTTTTAATCCGTACAATTAGGTGGCCGGTACTGCGTGTTTGCACATCCAGATTTTTTTGATCCCAGCCTATTTTCCGGGTCAATGAATTATGTTCCAAAAATCTATCCCACCGGGCGCTATTCATGTCTATGGCAGAAGCGGAGCTCGTTAAACACATTAGCAAAGTGACAGAAGAAATTATTTTACGCACAGGTCTATTCCTAGTTTTTTCCCCGATAGAATTGTCGGGTTATGTTATTATGTTAAACCAAGAAACACAAGAAAAATCGGTCTGTTTGCAGACAGAATCGATCATATTTGGGGCATTGTTACACCAATACTATGAAAAAAGCGATGAAAAAATAATAGACTTTTGTACTTTATTTAAACTGTTATCTTAAGTTTCGATGCTATGTGCAAGAGATGCTTCAAGAAATTTATCTAGGTCGCCATCGAGCACAGCCTGACTTTGTGTTGTCTCAACACTTGTACGAAGGTCTTTAACCATTTGATATGGGTGTAGAACATACGAGCGTATCTGATGGCTCCAGCCGATGTCTCCTTTTTCAATGTGAGCTTGAGTCTGCTCTTCCTCTCTCTTCTTGAGTTCGCGTTCATAAAGCCGCCCTTTTAAGACTTCCATGGCTTGGGCTTTGTTTTGGTGCTGTGAGCGGTTGTTCTGACAGGCAACCATTACTCCGGTCGGAATATGAGTAATGCGCACAGCGCTATCTGTTTTATTGACATGTTGACCACCTGCACCGCTTGAGCGGTAAGTGTCTATGCGCAAATCTTTGTCATCAATTTCTATTTCGATAGAATCATCGATCACCGGTGAAACGGATACGGAGGCAAAGCTCGTGTGACGACGCGCATTAGAGTCAAACGGAGAGATACGGACTAACCGATGGACACCGCTTTCCGTCTTCAGCCATCCATAGGCATGATTCCCCTCTATCTTAATAGTTGTCGATTTAATTCCGGCCTCTTCGCCCTCACTACGTTCCAAAGTTGCATATTTATAGCCTTTACTGTCCGCCCAGCGCATATACATGCGTAAGATCATTTCCGCCCAATCCTGCGCTTCTGTACCTCCGGCTCCGGCATTGATCTGTAAGTAGGCATCGTTGTCATCTGCTTCGCCGGAAAGAAGGCTTTCCAAGCGCAGACGCTCAACTTTTTTGCTTAATGCTTCAATGGCGGCCTCTGTTTCTTCGAGTATTTCTTTATCCCCCTCCTCTTCGGCCATTTCTATGAGCTCGGTGTAATCTTTTACGGATTCACTTATTTCGCGCACAGAATTAATATTTTGCTCCAGATGGGTTCGCTCATGCATAAGTTTCCGGGCACGCGCAGGGTTTGACCAAAGTTCGGAATCTTCACTTAAAGCATTGAGTTCTTCCAAGCGTAACAGGGAATTATCCCAGTCAAAGACACCTCCGAAGCAGCGTGAGGGTCTCTTCAATATCTAGAATAATTGCTTCTATCTCAGCGCGCATAGAGGTTCACTCCCTTGTTAATTATGGTGTTTTATGCTCTTCAAAGACTCAAATAAGCCTCATTTATGAATAAAAATCAAGCTGAGGAATCATTATGGTAGAGGGAAAACCGATTTTGGACAGACTTTGGGAATTTAGAAATGAAATAGTCGGATATTATGTCGATTTTAGCATCATATTTTTTTCATTACGCCCTTATTATTAATAAAAGCTTTAAAAAAAACAAACTAAACTTTACATTTATGTTATCTGAGGATACATAATTAATGTGTTGATTAAGAATCAAAATATCGGTTTGTGTGTTGTGTTTAGAAACGAATAATCCGATAATACTGAGACGATGCGTTACTATATTAGGGAGCGAAAATATGAAATCCGTGCGTAATCTTGTTCTGGCAGCTGGCGTTTTAGCACTTGGTGGCTGTACGATGTATGACACCTATAGTGAGGTTGAAGCGCTTAATGAAGCACAGCCTGTAGGTAGTCCATTCACTCAAGCTCTGGCCGGAGAGTATAAAACTTTCGCAAATGAGCGGCTGGATAAAATGATGGATTATCCTGATGCCCTGCACTTTGCACGTAAAGGTCTGGCTGCCGCTGCTGGCGAAGCTGTGATGCCTGAGCCTGTGACTGATTGGAATTTGAGTGAGAAACATATCAGGGAAATGGCGGCGGCGCGTGGACGCCTTGTTATAACGTTTGATCTTGGAGGCCGGGAAATTGCTCCGTCTACAGCTGCTCTGGCACAAGCAAAATATGATTGCTGGATCGAGTCTCAGGAAGAACATTGGCTTGATGAGGGTCTTGTCGATTGTAAAAGCGATTTCATGAATACGGTTGCCGAGCTAGAAGGTCTTGTTCAGCAAACACCGCCTCCTCCGCCAGAGCCGATTGAACCACCTCCGATGGTTCCTGAAGAAGCCATGTATCTTGTTTTCTTTAACTGGGATTCGGCTGACTTGAGTTCTGGAGCGAAGAACGTTCTGGATGCGATTGCTCAGGAAGTAGCGAAAAATCCGCCAACACAGGTCGTTGTCGATGGTCATGCCGATACATCCGGTAGTAAAGAATATAATAAACGTCTTGCCTTCAAACGTGCAAATGCCGTGCGCGATGCTTTGACCCAGCGCGGTATAAACGAAAGTCTGATGGTTGTTGACAGCAGTGGTGAAGAAGAATTGCTTGTTGAAACATTGGATAATGTTCGTGAGCCGGCTAATCGCCGCGTGAATATCTCCTTCCGATAAGGAAAGTTTAAGGGGCTGTAGTAGCTAAGGTTT
>JAGLKL010000046.1 GCA_023141075.1 Alphaproteobacteria bacterium | reverse complement strand
AATAATGCAACTTTTTCCGGTTCACTCATGCGGACGCAACCGGAAGATACCGCGCGTTCATAACTGGAAAAAACCGATTTATCATTTGTATCATGCAAGTATATATTATGTGTGTTGAGCATCAGGATGCGAATGCGGCCAAGCGGGTTATGGCTTCCGGGGATTTGCACCATATTAAATGCCAGAAGCTCGGATTCACTAATTTCTTGCCAATCAATAGCCGAAGGATCGAGAGTCATCGCATCTGTGCCATAGCCGCTATATAGTTCTATTCCTTTATCGGACAGATAATTCGGATCTTTGCGTAAGAGTGGCCAGATGTCTTTCTTTTTTATAGTTTCCGGTACTGTCCATGTCGGATTAAAACGCACACCGTGGATTTTGGTCACAAAGGAAATTGTAGGGCGCTCGGGGCTGCCAACAACGACCGGCATGGTAAAGAGTACCTTGCCGTTATCCACTGCCCACAGACGCTCTGAGGGAATATTTACAATAATAAAACGCTCGGGCTTTTCATTGCTGATCCAGCGCAATCGCTCCATATTTACAATGATTTGCAGGCGTTTGTCGCCGTTATTGCGATTAAAGGCTGCGATGGTGCGTTTTCCTATAACGCCGTCAGCAGACAAACCATTGGCTCTCTGGAATTTTTTAACGGCTTCGACCAATTCAGTGTCATACGTATAGCAATCTCCCTCATTAGGTTCTTTTTCGCCTAAAATAGCGCGAATTTCGGGAATATCACCATGTCCCCTGCCCGGATGGATAGCCTTTGTATATTCAAGCTGGAACGTATCAGCCTTACTTGACGCATCTTTTTTCCCGGTAACAATATTATGCATTTCGCGCTTAAGACGCTGATAAGTAGCTGTTTGCGGGCCTAGTTTTTTTAGAAGCTCGTCCATATTCTCCAGATTATGGAGCAGTAATGACAGGACTTCATAGGCACTTACGCGTTGTTTCCAATCACGCGCATCCAGCCCCAAATGATCTGCTTCTACGCGCATACCACTTAAATCACGGGCGTATAAGACGTAACCGCTGGTCAGCAAAAGCTCTAACTTTAGTGCCAGATCAGGATTCATTCCTTTTTGGTAAGCCGGATGGGAAAGGATAAATGCGATTTCATTCGCATAGTAAGTATCTGGATTTAAACCGTGTTCCCAGCTTTGTGATAAAGCTCTCCATAAAACTTTTCCTGCCGGATTCAGCTTTTTGCCGGTAATCCAGAAAGGCTCACCGCCACGCTGCATGTAATAAGTGTTTATAGCGTTTTGGTTATATAAGGGGCGTTGTTCCCGCGCATATGCAGGAGAGATGGCCGGATTCAGTAAAAATAGCCCGAGAAGCGCTACCACCAAAGCATGTGCAACAAGCTCATGCCGGTTTTTTTTGTAAGATACTAATCCCCTGAGTTTAGAGATCAACAAAGACATGCGTCTCTTCTTTCGCCCCTGGATGAGTGACCGCACCGGTACGCGCCGAGCCTACAAGCTGCGCGTATTTATACAATGCTCCAGATTGATAATTGGTTTTACGCGGCTTCCATTCTTTGCGGCGCACTTCAAGTTCTTCATCAGAAAGTTTAACCTCCATTGTGCCATCATTAGCATCGATTCGGATAATATCTCCATCTTTAATCAAAGCGATTGGCCCGCCAACAGCCGCTTCCGGGCCGACATGGCCAATGCAAAAGCCACGTGTTCCACCGGAAAAGCGTCCGTCTGTAATGAGCGCGACCTTGCCGCCTGTGCCCTGACCGTAAAGTGCTGCCGTAGTAGAGAGCATTTCACGCATTCCGGGGCCACCTTTTGGCCCTTCGTAACGGATAACAAGCACTTCTCCCTCTTCGTATTCGCGGTTTTGCACTGCTTCAAAGCAAGCTTCTTCCCCGTCAAAAACCCGCGCCGGCCCTTCGAAAACAAGCTCTTCAAGCCCTGCAATTTTTACAATCGCGCCGTCTGGTGCCAGATTGCCTTTGAGTCCCACTACGCCTCCGGTTGGGTAAATTGGCTTTTTGACCGGATAAATTACGTCCTGATCTTCCGGGAATTTTACACCTTCCAGATTTTCAGCAATGGTTTTACCTGTTACAGTAATGCAGTCTCCATGGATATAGCCATTATCCAGAAGTTCTTTAAGGACTACCCCAATACCACCAACATCATACAAATCTTTGGCGACGTAACGCCCGCCGGGTCGTAAATTCGCCAGATATGGAATTTTCTTGAATATTTCTGACACTTCAAACAGGTCAAAGTCGATGCCGACTTCATGAGCAATTGCAGGCAAGTGCAACACCGCATTAGTAGATCCCCCTGTTGCTGCTACGATGGCAGCAGCGTTTTCCAGTGACTTACGCGTTACGATATCGCGCGGACGAGGCCCACCGTTTTTGATGAGTTCGACCACCGCCTGACCTGATGCAAAAGCATATTCATCGCGGCTTTCATAGGGCGCGGGCGCTCCGGCTGAATTGGGCAGAGCCAGCCCGATTGCCTCACTCACACAAGCCATTGTATTAGCCGTGAACTGGCCGCCACAGGCTCCGGCAGAAGGACAGGCCACGCTCTCAAGTTCGTGCAAATCCTCATCGCTTATGGAACCGCATGCATGTTGTCCTACAGCTTCGAAGACATTAACAACATCCACGTCCTTGCCTTTATAACGACCGGGCAGAATCGTTCCGCCGTACATAAAAACGCTCGGAACATTCAAACGAAGCATCACCATCATCATCCCCGGCAAAGATTTATCACACCCTGCCAGCCCCACAAGCGCGTCATAGCAGTGGCCGCGCATGGTTAACTCCACCGAATCCGCAATGACTTCACGGGAAACCAGAGATGAGCGCATACCCTCATGACCCATGGCAATGCCGTCTGTCACTGTGATCGTGGTGAACTCTCGCGGGGTTGCTCCGGCCTTATCTACGCCTTTTTTGGCAGCTTGTGCCTGACGACCAAGCGCGATATTACAGGGAGCGGCCTCATTCCAGCATGTCGCCACGCCGACAAGAGGCTGGTGAATCTGCTTTTCGCTCATGCCCATCGCATAGTAATAAGAGCGATGCGGCGCAGACTTTGCCCCTTCTGTAACATAACGGCTAACAAGTTTGCTTTTATCCCATCCATCCGGATGCTGGTTTTTAAAGTCAGACATAAGAATACTTCCTTAGTGTTTTTGTTTTATAAGTAAGGATCATGACTAGTTGAGAGTCTTTTTACGACATAATTTAAGGATAATTTTGTCTATATTTATATATTAAGGAAATAATAAACTCACAGACTGCACAGAACAACGGATATATTAACAAAAATAAACAGCTTTAATAATTACACCTTGTTCTTGGGTTTGGTTTTTCGTTCTTTCGCTGTTTCAACTTCTTCCTTGATTTTTTCGATTTCTTCTTCAGCTTCTTCGTTCCCCTCCTCGATTAAAACCATTTCGTTATAGAAGCGGCGGAATACCTCACTATTAGCAATATATTGCACGCGGATAATACGCTGACCCGTACCAGCCACAACAACGCTGGCATAACCAAAAATATGCCCTAAAAGCATCCGTTCCAGATCGATGCTCTCAATCTTACTCAGGCGGATATCCACAACGTCCATCTGAAGAAGGCCATAGCGGGCAAGGACGCGTTTATTCGTTACAACAAGAAGTAAGTAATGCTGGGTTAGTATTGCAATACAAAGCATAATTGCTCCGGCTATCCCGGCAATCATAGCAAGTGGGGGAATGTAGAAAAACAATAAAACAGCTATAAGAATGACAGCGGCAGAGCGCCAATAAATCGCTTTGTGCACTTCCGCGCGCAAAACAACCTCTTCGCCTTTAACCAGCATATTTTCCAGTTCAATTTCCTGATCGCTGCGAATATCACGCTTTCCGGGCTTTTGGTTAGAACCATCATTTTTTTGATCAACGTTACTCTGCCCATGAGATAAATCCTGAGCCTGTTTGTTACTCTTACTCATATAATTTACCTTATCTTCGCTTCTTCAATAGCTCTACGGAATGTTATGGGATCTTCAATAGGCGGGAGAACAACCTCTCCTACACCCATCCCACGGATCATTACTCGCCCGTAGTCGAAAATCCTCCCCAAAATTGTCTGTAAGACATTTACACCTTCTATGCGGTCAATGCTGATTTCTCCAACATGACGTGCCACCAGACCGCGTTTATATACTAAACGGTTATTTGTTATTGCGATTTCCGTCGTGACCTTGATAACCATCATGTGAGCAAACTTAACAAGACCAAGAACGAAAAATAGAAAAGCTACTCCCCGAATCGCCGGATGAATCTCTTTTATTGCGCCGAGAAAGCCAACATCGTCGTCGGAGAGATAACCAAGCATTTCGTAGCCCTTATACGACGCAAACATAATCAGAATTGATAACATCAATCCCCACAAAATGGACATAAAAGCCCCGACTGTATACATCCAGTGGAATTTACCTACGTAAACGAGTTCTTCGTCAGGACCAAGCGATTGTTGAACATAAAGCATCTGTAAATCTCACATTATATAAATTGTTATTATCGTTGCCTCATTCTATCCCCAACGACAACTATCACGGTTGAATAGTATATACCTCGCGTCATACTAGCAAGTTTCAAATATATCAATATCATAGTGTTTACACAGCTTTTTTGCACAATTTTGCGCTCCGGCTTCCGGCACACTCCTCTTATTTTGCGGATATCAGGCTCTTGTGCTCTATGTATCTTATAGCTTTTTTCTTATCATGTAATAGATTGTATGATATCCTCGGCGGGTCGTCGTCGTTATAAATTTAGGGTACGAATTAAAAAAAGCCATGCAAGAAGAACAGGAAGAACTTAAGAGCAAGCTTACTGAATACAGAACCGAACATAAAGCTCTTGATGAATTAATAGAAAAAGCGGCAGAGAGTGAAACCCCAGTAAATCTATTGCATATGCAGCAACTCAAGAAAAAGAAATTGTGGCTTAAAGATATAATCCAGAAACTGGAAAGTGCTTTGATCGACGATATTATCGCTTAAAACTCTTATCTTGCGGGTTCACGTCGTTTCTCTTATAAATAAAAATTCACTGATTATCTCGTAAATACTGTGACTTAAGGACACGCTTTTAGGTAGTTTCCGAAGGTCACAGCAAGAAAATGGATTTTGTTAAACACATGACACACACAGATGAAATGCCCCTAGTTGGCATTATTATGGGCTCTCAGTCAGATTGGAAAACTATGAGCGAGGCTCATAACCTCTTGTATGCACTGGATATTCCTCATGAATACCGCATCGTTTCGGCGCACCGCACCCCTGAGCGTATGCGTGAATATGCGCAAACAGCAAAAGAACGAGGGCTTAAAGTGATTATTGCCGGTGCCGGTGGAGCTGCGCATTTGCCCGGAATGGTCGCCAGTATGACACCTTTGCCTGTGCTTGGTGTTCCAGTTGAAAGCAAAGCTCTCAAAGGCATGGATAGTTTGCTATCTATCGTGCAAATGCCTGCAGGTGTGCCGGTAGGAACACTGGCTATCGGGGCGGCAGGTGCAAAAAATGCAGCTCTGTTGGCAGTATCTATTCTAGGAACGGCAGATTCTCAAATTCAGGGAAAGCTTGAATCCTATCGTAATAAACAAACCGCTGAAGTTGGCGATATGCCTGAGGAGTTGTAAGAAGACAATGTCACCCTCTTCTCTTCTTCCCTCTCATATAACCCTTGGCATTTTAGGTGGCGGGCAACTTGGCCGGATGAGCGCTGTAGCTGCCGTACGCCTAGGAATTGGGGTTGTTATTTTTTGTCCCGAAAAAGACTGCCCGGCTTCTTATGCCGCTAAAGAAACCATCGCTGCCGATTATAACGACGAATCAGCGTTGCGCGATTTCTCGGCAAAAACCGATGTTATATCTTACGAGTTTGAAAATATCCCGGTTGAAACAATCGAATATCTTGAATTTTTAAAACCGGGGTCTGTCTTGCCGGAAAGGTCGCTGCTGGATGTGTCACAAGACCGAATCAAAGAAAAGAGTTTTTTGAATGAGCATGATATCGAGACTGTTCGCTGGAAAACCGTTTCCAGTTTAGAAGACGTTGAGGCAACCTGCAAAGAATGGGGCTCTAAGCATTTTGTCATCAAAACAACACGCTTTGGTTATGACGGCAAAGGCCAGATAAAGGGAGAATGCTCCGATATTCTTGATAATCGGGAACTGATTGCTTTTATGGAAAACGCTAAAGATCAAGCGCTGATTATGGAAGAGTTTTCGGCGTTCGATTATGAAGTCTCTGTGATTGTTGCGCGTGATAAATTTGGTAAAACAGAATTTTACGGGCCAATGCTCAACGAACATAAGAACCATATCCTGCATACAACCACCGTGCCTTGCGGCTCATCCACCGGTGTAATCGCACAAAGTCGTGATATCGCCGAGCGCATAGCGAACGCTGTTAATCTTGTCGGTGTTTTGACGATAGAATTTTTTGTCTGCAATTCCGATACGCTGCTGGTTAATGAGATCGCGCCACGTACGCATAATTCAGGTCATTGGAGTATTGATGCCTGCGCCGTGTCGCAATTTGAAAACCATATTAGGTGCGTTTGCGGCCTCAATGTCGGTGCACCAAGACGTCACAGCGACGCGGTTATGCTTAATCTTATTGGCAATGATATCAGGGAGATAGATGATTACCTGACCCGGGAAAGCGCCTGTATCCACCTTTACGGCAAAAAGGATATTAAAGAGGGACGAAAAATGGGTCATATTACAACATTGAGGAACAAAACCTAGGGAAGAGAATCGAACCATGAGCAATAGTAGTGAGGGAGATAACATAGCAGAATCGGAACAACTCAGAAGAGAAAGCGATTCATTTGGTGCTATTGATGTTCCAGCTAAACATTACTGGGGTGCACAAACACAGCGCTCTTTGTTAAATTTTAAGATTGGCGAAGAAAAAATGCCGCTTGCCCTGATAAAAGCACTGGGCGTTCAGAAAAAAGCCTCAGCGCTGGCCAATATGGAGCTGGGCATACTGGATATAAAAATTGGGAATGCGATTGTTCAGGCTGCTGAGGATGTGATTGACGGCTCGCTCATGGATGAATTCCCTCTTGTGGTATGGCAAACCGGCTCGGGCACACAAAGCAACATGAATGCTAATGAGGTTATTTCCAATCGCGCGATAGAAATCCTAGGCGGAGAGCGCGGGAGCAAATGTCCTGTGCATCCTAACGATCATGTGAATATGGGGCAGTCTTCAAATGATGCTTTTCCTACAGTTATGCATATTGCCGCTGTTGAGGAAGTCTATCACGAGTTGCTCCCCGCCCTGAGAAGCTTGCATAATACTTTAAATAAAAAAGCTAAAGCCTTTAAAAAAATAGTAAAAATAGGACGCACGCACCTGCAAGATGCCACGCCGTTGACTTTGGGACAGGAATTTTCCGGCTATGCCCGGCAGGTGGAGCTTGGTATTGCTCGCGTGGAAGATTCTATGCCCCGCCTGAAACAACTTGCGCAAGGCGGCACGGCTGTAGGAACGGGTATTAACTGTAAAGCCGGTTTTGCTGAAAAATTTGTTACCCATATCTCGCAAATCACCGGGCTGGACTTTGCCAGCGCAGAAAATAAATTTGAGGCTCTGGCCGCACATGATGCACTTGTGGAACTGTCCGGTATGCTTAATGTGCTTGCGACTTCGCTGATGAAGATAGCACATGATATCCGCATGCTTGGATCTGGGCCGCGTTGCGGAATCGGGGAGATCAGTCTACCGGCAAATGAGCCGGGATCATCTATTATGCCGGGCAAGATCAATCCAACACAATGTGAAGCACTGACTATGGTTTGTGCGCAGGTGATGGGCAATCATGTCACTGTGACAATTTCCGGGTCTAATGGGCATTTTGAGCTTAACGTCTTCAAACCGGTTATTATTTACAATGTCCTGCAATCGATAAAGCTCCTAGCTGATGCGTCGCATAGTTTTACCAATAATTGCGTTGCAGGAATTGAAGCTAACGAAAAACGCATTAATAAATTGCTGGGTGAGAGCCTGATGCTTGTCACGGCATTAAGCCCGCATATCGGCTATGATAATGCCGCTAAGATTGCCAAAAAAGCGCATGAAGACGGCTCAACGCTTAAAGAAGCTGCCGTCGCGCTTGGCTTGGTGAGCGAAGAACAGTTTGATGAATGGATTAACCCATTGGAAATGATCAAACCGAAGGACTAATGAAAATTATGGCCAATCCGAAAGATCCTCTTGTTAAAAAGCGCTCGGTGCGTATTAGCGGCCATCCTACCAGTATTACGCTGGAAGATGCGTTTTGGGACGAGCTTAAAGCTATATCAAAGAATCAGAAACGCTCTATCAGCGATCTTCTCTCTGAAATCGATAAAAGTCAGAGGCATGTTAATCTTTCTAGCGCACTCAGGCTTTATGTTTTACAAGACTTGCAAGCCCGGCTTAAAAAGCGTGGTAAGAAATAATTATTAACGTAACAAATCCTGCAATATCCCTTTAAGAGCATCTTCAGCAACGTCTTTTAAGACATCTTCCGGATCTTGAACCGGCGCAGGTTTCGGGCTTATATTTGAATCAGAGTCAGAACCGGAATCCGGCGTGGTTTGGCCAGAAGCTTCTTCTGAGCCGGAATTGTTTCCTCTTGCACCCGGCAAACCTAATTTATCTGTAATAAGTTTGTTTAACTTACGCTGTATCTTGCGCTTCA
>JAGLKL010000045.1 GCA_023141075.1 Alphaproteobacteria bacterium | reverse complement strand
GACCTTGAATGGACGGAAAGCGGGATTGAAGGAGCTTGGCGTTTTGTGAACAAGGTTTATGCTACTTTCATGGATATGGATTTGAGTAAAAATGAGGGCGTAGTTTCCGCGACTGGCGATGAAGGTGCTTTATCGGACGAGGCCAAGAAATTACGCCGGGTTACGCATAAAACCATTAAAGGTGTGGGAGAAGCCATTGAGGCTTTTACGATGAACAAGGCTGTGGCTTATATCCGCGAGTTTTATAATGCGATTAGTGTTTTTGAGCCGGAAAACAAAGCGGATAAGACTGCTTTGGATGAAGCCGCGCGTACGTTTGTAATTCTTGTTAATCCGGTTTGTCCTCATCTCGCAGAAGAATTATGGGAGAATGCCTTGGGGCGAGCGTCATTGCTTGCAGGTTGTGAATGGCCGGAATATGATGGATCTCTGTTGACTTCCGATACTGTTACGATCGGGGTGCAGGTTAACGGTAAGCTGCGTTCTTCCATCACTTTGCCGGTTGATGCAGATGAGGTGGCTGCACAGAAGATCGCAATAGCTGAAAAGAATGTTCAGCGCGCTATGGAGGGCAAAACCCTGCGTAAATTTATTTACGTACCTGGGCGGATCGTCAATATCGTGGCGGGGTAGAGCCGCATTTAGGAAGGCAAAAGCATGAAAAAACCGATATTATTAAGTGTGGCGACTTGCATATTGTGTGCCGGTTGTGGGTTTCAGCCGATGTATGGCAGTTATGGCTCTTTAGCGGGGCAGGAGCAAGCCGGTATTCAAGAACAGCTTTCTCAAATCAAGGTTGGTAATATTCCAAACCGGGAAGGGCAGTTTTTGCGCAATGCCCTGATAGATCGTTTTTATAGGAACGGGCGGCCAGTTAATCCGCATTATGTGTTAAAAGTCTCTGAAATAAAAGAGAGTACATATGATTTGGATATTACTGTTTCCTCTGATGCTACGCGTGCACAGCTTACGCTGACTTTGACAGCGAACCTGATCGATAGTGAAAGTGAAGAGATGGTTTTAAGCCGAGAGCTTAAAGCATCTGCCAGTTATAACATCATGGAAAGTGAATTTGCTACGCGTGTCTCAGAACAAAATACGCGTGCAAACGTTCTAAATGAACTGGCTCGGCAAATCGAGCAGCAAATTGCTCTTTATCTCAGTCGTGCACCGTAGTTTACGGGCGAGAGGATAAGATTAAGGAGACTTCTACAATGCTTTTCTTTGGTTTGTTATTGGTGGGAACCCGCGCTAATGTCTTGTTATATACTATTATTCAAGAGTCAAGGAATTTAATATTCCCCGATAATTTGTACTGTATTAAACATTGATGTATAATGCGGTTCAAAGATAAACAATATTGTTGAGGAAAAATGACGGATGTTAATGCGAATGATTTGACGTGGATCAATAAAGCTGAAGATGTTTATGATCTTTATAAAGGGCAAGGTGAGCAAGCTAAATCAGGTATAGAAATAGAGATACCTTTTTATAATCCCAAAACCCCCAGTTTAGCAGTAATGACAAAAGGTCAGAACAGAGTTCTTAAAAATTGTGCTCTATCTGCTTTGCCTGAAAAAGATGATTGGGTGCATAACGAGCCAACTTCAGATTTATTGGAAGTTGCTGGTAATCCTTATGATTTTGCGCATATGGAAGTTGCGCTGGATGATATTAATACTAAAGTTAGAGTATTGTCTGAGAAAGCTGAAGCATTTGGTTTGAAACGAACTTATTTTCAGGAACTTCCTGAACGTAGCGCTGAAGATTTACTTACACGCCTTTTGGATGTTGAACGTTATAAAGCTTTTTATGCGCCTCTTCGTGAGGACATGATAAAATGTGCGCGGCATTTTATCACTTGTAGATCTACACAGGTTTCAGTTAGTCCGATAAATATGGATCATATGCTGAAAAATATGCGCAGGATTTATATGCTCGCACCATTCTTGTTCTTGGCCACAGATAATTCAAGTGGATTTATGGAAGGTAAGCCATTTAATGGTCATATGGGTATGTATATGCGTTACCATGGTTTGCCTGAAGGACGTGGTGGCGTTATTCCTTATGTGTTTACTGCTAAAAGTAGTGAGGAATTTATTGGACGGCATATTGATCAAGTCATGAATAATCCGCTTATGTATTACTATGACTATGATGGGGCGTTGGTGCCTACGTCTTCAGGTGATTGGAGTGTAACGTTTAATTCTCTCAGAGAACGAGGTCTTAACACAGCTAGTAACTATTACCTCGCACAAAGTGTCATTTGGCCCGACGTGAAGGTTGCTGTATTACAAAATGATGAAGGCGTTTTCGGTCACCGTTATGAAGCGCGTATGTTCGGTGTAGGTATTCACCAGCATCAAACAGCGTATCTGGTGGTTAACGGTTTGGCTTTCCATGATAAATTTGGTGAAGCTGTAGATGAGCTTTTGGCACGTTATGGCTTTGATTGTGATTATTTGCAACAGACTTATATCCGTTTGGAAAAAGCTTATAGTTTTGCACGTAACCATGGCGGACGTTTTTTTGACATTCCTTATGGAATCGGCATGATGGCTGATTTCGCCAAAGAGTTTGCCGATCTGTATGAGGAAATGGCTTCAGATATAGGTATGCAGGAAGTGGCCAAACCGCTCTCGACAATTTGTCGAACCGGTTACACGGATACGAAAGTTAACCGCGTGTTGTTCCCATCATTAGGTTCTGCATTAGTGCACCAGCGTTATTATGATTCGTCAATTTACGATGATCCGAATCGTTGTGCTTATGATGTTTTCAAAAGAGAGGTCAGTTTGGCAGATACTACGATACGCGCGGCGTGAAAGTAGTACGACTATGGGAAAGGTTATGTATTTCAGATTATTAGCGCTTTTAAGTATCTGGGAATCATTCTAAACTTGATCGTATGAAACTCCAGTATCGTCAGATTGAAGGTTTTGTTAAGACACCGGATAAAAATGCACGCGTGATTCTTGTTTACGGGCCTGATAACGGGCTTGTGCGTGAGCGTGCTGCCCTGATTGGGAAAAGCGTGGTCGAAGATCTCAATGATCCGTTTAATGTCGCGGTTTTATCAGGTGAAGGGCTTGCAGAAGATCCGGCGCGTTTGAGCGATGAAACCAGAGCTATTTCGATGATGGGCGGGGATCGCCTTATTCGCATTGAAGAGGGCGGCGACAAACTTACTGTTCTGCTCAAAGCTTATCTTAAAAATCCCAGTGAGAGTGCGCTTGTGGTTGTGCAAGCCGGAGAGCTTGGGCCACGCTCTTCTTTGAGAAAATTATGTGAGGCGGCCAAAAATGCTGCGGCGTTACCGTGTTATGTGGAAGATGAGCGAGATGTGGCTAGGCTGATCCAAATGCGTATGAATGAGGAGAAATTGCGCATTGAGCCGGACGCGGTAAGTTGGCTGGCAGTTAATATCGCAGGTGACCGCAGCAAAGTGCGTTCGGAGCTGGAAAAGCTTATTACTTACAAAGGCGCGGATGATACTACGCCAATTTCTCTTGTAGATGTGCAAGCGTCCAGTGGTGCACCCGCTGAACTGAGCTTTGATAATCTTGTTTTTGCAACTGCTGCGCGGCGTAGCAGTAATGCGCTCAAAGCTTACGGCGTTTTGATGCAAGAGGGAGTAGGGTTTGTTGCAGTTATCCGAAGCCTGCAAAATCATTTCCGCAGGCTACATATTACCAAGGCTTATATGCAAGACGGATTGAATATCGATATTGCAATGAAAAAACTTACTCCTACGGTTTTTTATAAGGTTCAACCGCAATTTAAAAGTCAGGTTAACGACTGGTCGTTAGGTGTGCTGAATACAGTTCTTATGCGGCTCACTGAGCTGGAGGCGCAATGTAAACAAACGGGCATGCCTGTTGAAACCCTTTGTGGGCAAGCGATTTTAGCGATTAGCAAAATGCGTAGCAGATAAAAGTTTCAGGCAATTCTGTACTATTCTTAAGTGAAACGACTATATCAGCTATCAGGAGAAAAAATGAATCCAAAAATTTGACAATGTAGGAATTGTGTCCTATATTAACCTTATGACTAACAATAACTCGAGATGGAAACAGGACGGTAATGAAAAACAAAACACCACAATCGGCTAAAAAATTGGCCGATAAGGCAAAAAATCTCCGTATCTCGACAAACAAACTATACAGATTGTGCACATGCGAAAAGAAATGACAAAGTTTAATCTTCCGAGAAGCCTAAAAGTCTGGCGAGTTCGCGTATATGGGTAATATCGCTGGTGGTTATGTTACCGGTCTTTTTCTTTGTACTTTTTTTCTTTGGCGAAGCGGGAATAATGGCGCGTTCAAAGCCAAGTTTTGCTGATTCTTTGAGCCTTATATCGCTTTGTGCGACCTGACGGACTTCTCCGGCCAGTCCGATTTCACCAAAAAAGATCGAATCAGCGGGGAGGGGCTGAGTGCTTAAGGCGCTTAGAAGCGCGGCAGCTACGGCCAAGTCGGCGGCCGGTTCGTTAATACGTATTCCTCCTGCAATATTCAGAAAAATATCATGGCTGGATAAACGTACGCCGCAGCGGGTTTCCAGCACTGCCACGATCATGGCAAGGCGGTTGTGATCCCATCCAAGTACGGCGCGTCTGGGAGAAGCCAGTGAGGAGGGCGCAATAAGAGCCTGTACCTCAACCAGCAGAGGGCGCGATCCTTCAAGGGCTGCGAGCACGGCACTGCCTGCAGCGTCTTCGTGTCGCTGGGAGAGAAAGAGGGCGGATGGATTGGCGACTTCGATCAGTCCTCGCTCGGCCATTTCAAAAACACCGATTTCATCAGTAGGGCCGAAACGGTTTTTTACTGCACGCAATATGCGGAAGTGATGGGAGCGGTCTCCTTCGAAATACAGCACAGTATCGACCAGATGTTCCAATATGCGCGGGCCTGCGATCTGGCCGTCTTTGGTGACGTGGCCGATGAAAACTACAGCTATGCCGCGGCTTTTGGCCATGCGAATTATTTCTTGTGCGCTTGTGCGTACTTGAGTGACTGTACCCGGAGCGCTGTCGATTGAATCGACAAACATAGTCTGAATCGAATCGATGACGAGAAGTTTAATTTTATCTTTGGAACCGGTTACACTTTCAAGGATGTCACGAACACTGGTTGCGCTGGCCAGTTTTAAGGATACGTCTGATAATCCTAAACGATCTGCACGCATACGGATTTGATCTATGGACTCTTCGCCGGAGATATAAGCACATTCTACGTTATTGCGGGTGAGCGCACATACAGCCTGCAATAATAAAGTGGATTTGCCAATGCCGGGATCTCCGCCGATAAGTACGGCTGCGCCGGGCACAATCCCCCCACCGGTGACGCGGTCAAATTCGGCAATACGTGTGAGTAGGCGCGGATAACCACCTTGTCGGTCATCGCGCAAATCTGCAAATTCGATGACGCGACCCTTTTGTTTGCCGCTTAAACCTTTGGGCACGGAGGCTTCGGTGATTTCTTCTGTAATGGTATTCCATTGCTCGCACGCATCGCATTTGCCTGCCCAGCGCGTGAATACGGCGCCGCATGACTGACAGACATAGGATTTTTGTGCTTTTGCCATAAATTGTTATTTGTGAGTTGTAAGTCCCGAGTAAAAAAACTTATTCATGATCACATGTCGAAAACTCGTTTGCAAGAGACTCATTAAGAACCCTAACTGGGGAGTGTTCTTTGGAAAATTCACCCTGATAGCCTATAAAACCAAGCTCATCAAGAATGGGAATTTCCTGATCTGTGTGAACATGCTCGGCAATGAGAGAGATGCTTTTTGTGTTTCCAAAGTGTTTATCTATCGTAACGAGGATATCGAAAAGCTGGTTTTTGTCGGTATTTGGATAGGCAATACCGCAGGCTTCCTGTTCCAGATAATCACGAATATAAGGCCCGTCGATTTTTATATAATCGATAATATCTCCAAAGGCGTGCAAACGGTTTTTGTGATCCTGTCCGACGCCAAAATCGTCTAACGCAAAGCGGTAACCTTTATCTTTAAGCGCTCTAAGGTGGTTGATGTCGGCTTTCGGATTTACGCCATGCTCCAGAATCTCGAAAACAACATCTTCCGGCTTTAAATTATGTGATTCAATGTGGCTTTCCATTGTATCAAAGAAATCTGGGTTTAATGCGGAAACTACGGAAATATTGAGACTTATGGGCTTTTTATTTTGCTGTACAGCATTCATAAGGGCCGTTGTACAGGTGCATAAATCAAGGTCATTATGTGCACCGGATCTATAAAAGGCGTTTACCAGTGGGAAAATTTTTTGGTGGATTCCTTCATCATCCATAGGCCTGCTGAGCGACTCATAAAAAATGGCTTTGCCGTTACGATCCAGAACGGGTTCAAAATCCGGTTTATTATTGTCAAAAGCACCATTAACTACTGTTTCCCAAAGTTTTTTTGCTCCACTCATAGGAGGAGTGGAGGTAAACTGACTAATGGCAAATGTTTTCAGTGTATTCAGGTAATTTGGTGGTGTTCTTTCATCTCCGCTCATATGCCCAACTGATTCTTGTTTTTTATTATCGGTAAATCTTCTTTAATATTTAGGGTACACTTATGCGTGTCTGTTTGTCAAAAATGATTGTTATCGAAGCAGGAAAGTGGTGTATCATTTTACCGTAGATAGCTAGCTTACAGGGGCGTCCATCTTGGCATACCTGATTTAAGCTTTGTCAAAAAAATATTGATATAATTATATTATTTTGTTACAGATCTATGATCAGAAACTTGAATTAGTATGGGTATGTAAACATGAGTAAAATCAAGCTTAAAGCGAGTGAATCATTTTGTGCAACTAGTAGGGGGGGTGGGAAAGAGTATAAACTTGAACGCTTAAAAGAAATATTCAATGCTGCTCCAGACGGTGCGCAAATAACGGATTTTTACTTTGACATAAGTCAAAAGGTAGATAATGCATACATTGATTTAGAAATTACAGGGGAATTGACAGAAGTACAGCAAGACTTCATTGATCGCACGAATGCTGGTTCTGGGTTTGAGGCAATTTAATCCATCAAAGAATTACCATTTAGCCAGCCGCCACTCAGGATTGGGAAAGATATATCATTTCAAAAACTTAGAAAACAGCTTTCTAAGCTCGTTTCTTTCGCCTTCATTAACTGGAGTTTCACACACCTTCGCGTTTTAATGACCATTTAATTCGTGCGTGGCCTGAGCTCATCATACCGTATATCGCGATTTGCTTGGTTTTTCGGGGTGTTATGCCGTTGCCGATATAAACGCTGTCTTCCAGTTCCAGCCTGCCGACATCATGTTTGAGGCGCCAGCCTATCCCGCCTTTCATGCGCAATAGTACTTCTTTTCCGTCATTGATGAGAGAGGCGGTTACGCCGGGGTGGATATGAAAACGCAAGGCGGTTTCAACCGGTTTGACTAACTCAAAAGTACAGGTAAAGTCATCTTCTCCGCGCATATCATGGCCTTCGTCGGCCAGATAGATTTTTCGTGTGTGAGTTATGCCGTTCAGCGGTACATAACCATTATGTGATGCAACGATCAAAGATGCGTCTCTGGAATTTTCCCGATGGACTTGGGTATGGGTGACTTTTCGTCCGAAATGTCCGTCTTTGCGCAGCTCGCATGCGTTTCGGTAATCGATACAGGCTGTGTTATGGGCTGCGGTAAAGCGCAGGGCATCTTTCCATTCCGAAGAAGTCGGATGGGTTCCGCAAGATATAAGTAAACGCTCTTTCCCGTATGAAAATTCAAAGGCGAGCGGAGAGGCATGTCCTTGCTTATCATAAGGGAATTTCTGTGTGCTGCCTGTATCCATGACCAATAGGCTGCGCCCCAACTCTATGCGCTCAAAGCCGGTATCGGGCAGGGATGTCGGTATTTTGGTATGTGTTCCGGCCTGAGCCAGTATGGAGTCGATTTCCTCAACATTTCCTTCTTGGGAGCTGTGGAAGAGAGCAAGTTTGCGGTCTCGATAACGCAGGGTTCGCAAAGCTGCGCTTAAGGCTCCGATTTTGATTTCAAGTAAGTCTGGCGTTGGGTAGGCGCTTGTTTGTAGAGCAGAGCGTATATCGACAAGAATTTCCAGTACGTCAAGCATGCATGCAGGAGAGCGTGATATATGTCCTCCGTCATTAAAGATCTGGTCATTTAGGGCTTTGCTTAAAGCATCAAGGGCTTGGTCAGCCAGCTTTTTGCATCCATCCAGCGCTATGCCTGCATAAAGCAGGCCTTTTATCGCCTGAAGGTGGGCGCTGCCATGCTCTTTTGAGCTTAGAACGTTGCTTAAATGTTTAGCCTGTTTGAGCATTGAGCCAAGGAGCAGGTCATCAAAATCCGGGTCAAAATTGTCACAGAAATAATCATAATGACAAACCCACATTGACAAACGTCGCCCCAATATATCGCTGCGCCAGCTTTTGGAATCCCAGCTTGGGTAATTATCAATCCAGTTTTCAATCATTAGACGTCCCTGTTCTTTGGCTCGCGCTCCGCCCAAAGTGCGCAAATCACGCAACCAGCTAAAACTGTGAATATGGGAGACCCAGATATCATCGGCGCTTTCGGGCATCCACCACTCATCTAGCCACTGCGGACCTGTGCGTTCTATAACTCCTGCGGCATTCAGTAGCTCTCTGGCACGCGTGGCATCACCGCGCCAAGGGTCGATGGGCTTGATGATCAGGCGATCAGGCGGTGTGTCGGCGCGCAGGCTCCAGTCATATAAGACTGAATTATAAGCCATTTGCCCGGCTTTGTTTTTCAGAGTATCAATCATTTGAAA
>JAGLKL010000044.1 GCA_023141075.1 Alphaproteobacteria bacterium | reverse complement strand
ACATCTTTAGGAACATCTTTAGGAACATCTTTTGTACCACCGATCACAGTGCTAATTGCACTCTCCGTTGCTCCCGAAGCATCGTTTCCTGCCGCATTTTTAGCAACCTGAATCTTGGACACTTCTACAGGAACCTGCGTAGCAACCATCTCAATCGGCCCGTTAAGCAAACCAGCCTTATCCAGAACTTTCAGGTCTTTAATAACTTGGGAAATCAACTTCTTGGAAGCTTTCAACTCATCGATTTCATTAGCATACTCGACTTCTTTAGCATCTTTGATTTTTCCTTTAGCATATTTGATTTTTCCGCGACGTGTATCCGCACCCAGAGCTTCTAGTTTATCATCAACCTGACCAATAAGCATTTTTTCCAGAGCTTTTACTTCTTTTTCTTCAGATAAAAACTTCTGCGGATCATCTTTATCCATCAACTCGGCAAGCTGCGCACTCTCATTATCTCCAAAAAGAGGATTCAAGCCCCTTGCTGCTTCGTCCAATTTTGCATTAATCAAAAGAGGTTTATTTTCACTCAGTCCGGTCAAAAAGTTCAGGTGCCCCATTACACCTTTGTAAGACGCATAAGCCTTCTCATCAAAAACACCATCGACCTCACCGGGGCCTTGCAATTCTTTCTCGGGAGCAATATCAAATCCCTTATACTCTTTTCTATCATTCAGATCAGGAGCCAACATCCCAAGCGCCTGTTCAAGACGGCGAAACCTCTCTTGCATGCCCTCTGGAATATCCGGCACCATCACAGTCTTATACTGAGTCACTGTCTCCTCGACTTTATCATCCGGAGCACTCTCCGCAACCTCAGACGAAGGACTTGTTACCTGCAATGTTTTTCCTTTTTTGAGTTCTGCCGCCAAAAAATTGGCAGCATTCCCGAAATTCCCGATAATATCACCAGCCCTCTCAACAATCTTAGTATGTAGATCCGGATTCTCTCCCTTGATATGCTCCAGATATTTTCTTCCTTGCTCTACTTTTGCGTCCGCACCTTCAACAGTCGTAATGTGCTCGCTTTTTGTTGCAACTCCCTGATTGTAAGCAAGCATACACGTGAGCTCTTTTTGCATCATTGCCATAGCAAGCTGACCGGACAATTGTTCATAATTTTGCTGTACCGAGGACTCGATCTGTTCTTTTGTGAAGGTTCCGTTTTCCAGCGCTTCCAATATTTCAGGATTCTTCATACTCTCAGCAATAAAGACATCTCTTTTAGCTAATTCGCCAACCCCTTCTATGGAAACGCCCTCTTTATCGATCTGTTTCAAGAAAGTCGCGCTCTTATTGACATACAAACTAAATGCCTGTCTCAAAACATCTTCTATCGGTCCAGCCTTAAGGCCATAAGCGCCCCCGAAATATTTCACAGTTTCAACGCTATCATCAACTGCATCTTGATATTGTTGAGCCTGGTAATCAGTAACCAAGGTTTTTGCCTGGTCAATATTCTGAGTCCCGCTCATATCCAGATCACCAATAGATGTAACATAAGCATCGGCCACCTGAAGCGAACCGTTCAGGTTAGACAAAACTTCCTGTGAAAGTGCAAGATATTGGGTCTGTTCAGTTTCTGACAAAGACTGAAAATGATTCACCATATCAGCACGCACATCTTTATCAGTCCCCGCAACCGTGACCAACTCTTTGTTTTGCGGCTCAAGGGAGTTATTGTAAGCTAGTCTTAGCGCCATAGACTGTATTAAGAGTTGCTGACCGACAGCCGCTCCTGCAATTGTTATCGCATATTCATTTATAGCAGCATCCTTGGCCTGAACCAGATCATCGCCTTCTTTGCCTTCCGTACGCTCACCAATCAACGCTTTCAGATCCTCCGGATATTGCGCAGGATCAGCTTTTTGCAAACGCCCTACTATCCCATTATCTTTAGCGGCCTCCGCATCCAAATTATGAGATAACAACTCAAGCCCGTTATTAATCTGCTCAAAAACCGTTACATCATCCTTGGGTATTGCCCCGACCGTCGACATTTCGATGCCAAGCGCTTTGGAAGAAAGTGCTACAATATCTTTAGGTGTCAGCCCGTTTGCAAGCTTTTGATCAACTAGAGTCTTGATTTGCTGCGTCCGCATCACCCCGACATGTTCACTCACAGCAGTTTTCGCTTGCGCAAACGTTTTGGCACCGGCAGTATCTATTTTCTCACCGCCTGCAATCCGAGCAACCACTGAAAGTTCTGTTTGATTTTTAGCATTGGGATCAGATGTAAAGTCGGCCACCATAACTTTGGCAATCCCACTATATTGTGTCTTTTCTTCGTCTGACAAACTGGCGGAGTGATCAGATATTTCTTTCCGAACATCCGGATCTATTGCCCCGCTTATAAACTGGTCAACTGCAAAAGGAGACTGGCCGCCAGCCTTGCGCATGTCATTATAGGCCAACATCTGTGTAAAAGCGTTTTCCAGACCATCACTGAGAATCGTCAATGCTTCTTGTGGAGAATGTTCCTTTACTTGCTCGGAAACTTTGTCATACTCACCTTGAAGTCTCTCGCATTTCCATTCAATCTCCTTAAAAAACGCACTATCAGCATCCACTGTTTTCGGCATTTTTTCTTGAACATTTAGCAACTCGGCATATAACGAAAGCTTATCAGCATCGGCACCGGAGAATAGTTCACTCTCCTGAACTCCACGCACCTCTTCCGCAGGATCCCCTGCTACATTTTCGGGTTGTTCTTTCTGCTGGACAGCAGACTCCGCATTAGCTTCTTTGTGCGTTTTTGCGGATAACTTTCTGGCCTCACGAACCATGTCCTGTCTTCTTTGTACCATTTCACACCCCTAAAACATCACCTTAGAGCTTCGCTCTTCTGCAAGTTTTATATATCACCAATTACGTTCTCTAACGTTCAACTTCGGATCAATGCTTAATTATTTTTCTTTTGCCTTTTTAAGAAGGCTTTTTACACTTGCTCCGAGTTAACCATATTGTCACATATTATAGGAATTATTACAAATTTAATCTAACAGCCCATCTAACATACTGATTCATAAAAAAATTAAGGCTAAAAATTCCTCTAAGATTCTGTCTCGGAAGCTATTCATACCAAAACCGGAACAATCCATCACAAACAAAGCCCCCTAGAAGGTACCAGAGCCCCTTTGTATCAACACTCAGATATAATATATTTCCGTAATGTAAAGGCCTTATTCTTGCCTCGACTTCATAATCCCGGAATAGCTTTTTATCGTCGCGATGAGCATCATGTTCATACTATCCTGCGTCTCATCCATTTTGCTGATCATAAATTCGCAGGCTTCCGGGGTGCTCACCGGAAGTTTTTCAAACCGTGACGAGTTTGCTTCCCGTGTTGCATCAACCAGCCCGAAGATTCTCGTCATGTTGTCTTGAGATGCATAATCCTGAGCCATAGTCATTGCCTTGATATTGGCTAAAGATTCTTTCATATTAGCATCAACACTATTGGTCCATTCCATCCAGCGTTTGCTCAATAGCTCTTCCATATCAGGGTTATTTTTTATGCAAGCATCAACCGCCAGCCCGACATCATCGCGCACAGCCTTAACCATGCTGTAGATGGTATAATTGCTGTAGATAATGCCAAAATGGGTCATTTCCGACTGATCGAGAGCTTTCGAAACATTACGAATCTGCCCGTTAAGAGCTTCCAGTTGTAATTTAGCCAAAGCAGCAGCTTTTTCATCTCCTTCATCAATAGCGCTTTCAGTTTCAGATGGCGCAGAGTTCTTCTCTTCTTGCGCATAAGCGCTTTTTACAACACCGGCTCCGGAATCGATAAAAATAGCTTGGGAACCGGCAAAAACCAGCGAAAAAACAACCGCAGAAAAGATAATATTCAATGAGCATACACGCATGGGAAAATCCTTACAAAAATCGTTGTATTATTTGATATCATGGTCACTTATAACAAAAAAACAGAAGCACACAAATCTATTTCTCCATTTTTAGCAAACGAAAAAACAAAAAAAGGCCACCGGCATCACCCGGTGGCAAAAAAATAAACTTGATAGCTGTTAGCAACTAGATTTGATGGAAAAAAGGGGGCTTAACAAATCTAAATATCTACCAAGCTCAACACATGACAAGTTTACGAGATAAACACAAAAATCCTAATAAAAATTCTGCCTAAACGCCTTTTTTAGCGCTTTTAACTTTCCCTTTCTGCTGATTCCGGTCAATGAAGGAGAATAATACTCACCACAAAACTCAAAACTGCGACAATAAATGCAACAAGACCCGTTACCATAAAAAATCACCCTGTTCTTATTCTCTAATCTTATCATGCAACATGTAAATAATAAGTAAATAAAATTAATAATAAAATACTTATTATTTTTATACGAGTTTTACTTATAAACATAAAGTAAAGTTACTGTAAAAATATAGTAAAACTTGAATAAAATAAATATAAAATAAATATAAAATTTTATCTAAATGAAAAAAGGGGTGCTGATATGAGCGTTTTTCTCTTTTTAAACAGTAAGTTACAATGTTTCTATAAAGAGGCTCTTTTAGAATAGCTATAGTAGTTTTACTTAAGAATAGTACAGAATTGCGCCAATGAATTTTTTGAGAATCAAGAAAATCCATCAAGCAAAATGTATTATTCTTAAGTGGAACTACTGTAATTTGCCTGTAAATTTAAACACGTCAGGGCACGGCAAATTTTTGTATCTGTTCGTGAAACCCGCTTGGCAATAGAATCTCTATGACCTACGCGTGTTTTACGGGGCATCTTTTCAAAAATTATGCGTGCGCAGAATGGATATAATTAATAGATCCTGACCCTAGTCAACCAACCTGTTCCACCAGCCCTTCTTTTTTTCTTTGGGCGGCTGATTTACAACTTCATAAGCACCATTCCCGGCTTCTTTTTCCTTAGCAACCGTCTTGGACACGGATTTTGCTTCAGCACTTTTGCTTTTAGCTTTTTGCTTTGAAGCTTTATTTTCCTCATCTTTGTCCGTTTTGGAAGAAATTTTGGTCGTGCCGGGAGTTTTTCTGGAAGGAATGCTGGTTTTTTGCTCCTTTTCAGGCACAGATTTTTCGTCCTTCGGCGTTTCTTTCTTAGCGTCATCTTCTGTTTTTTTACGAGGTTTTCTACTGCGTTTAGGCTTTTCCTCTTGCTCCTTAGGAGCGTTGTGTACGTCTTCTATATTGGTTTTTTCACCCTCATCAGACTTATGCGTACGGGGGCGTGAACGGCCGCGGCCGCGGCGCTTGCGAGAAGACTCAGGAGGCTTTGTGTTCTCCCCTTCTTCTTGTACGTCTCGGTCTTTCTGTACGTCTTCTTTCCCGTCGACCGGATTATCAATCTTATCCGCCGGCTTCGAGACCTCAATACGATATTCACATGCCGGAATTTTATTATCCACGCGCAACAACACTTCAAAATTATAGCGCTTCTCAATTTCGGTAAGTTTTCTGCGTTTATGGTTAAGGGTATAGAGCGCGACCTCATTATTGACACAAACAATCACCTGCGCCGCACGTGCACGTATGCCTTCTTCTTCTATCGCCCGCAGCATCATAATTGACATAGCATCCGCGCTCGGGATAACGCCAATACCGCTACACATAGGACATTTCTCATATTGTGCCTCTGTTAAACTTGGGCTAAGCCGCTGGCGTGACAACTCCATCAGGCCAAATGAAGAGATGCGCCCGACCTGTACGCGTGCACGGTCACTTGATAAAGCCTCTTTCATACGCCGTTCAACTTTGCCGTTATTACGCCGGTCTTCCATATCGATAAAATCGATCACGACCAACCCGCCCAAATCACGCAATTTTAACTGCCGCGCCACTTCGTCCGCTGCTTCTAAGTTGGTCTTAAGCGCTGTTTCCTCAATATGACGCCCTTTAGTCGCCTTACCGGAGTTCACATCAATCGAAACCAAGGCCTCTGTCGGATTAATAACCAGATATCCGCCGGATCTAAGACGAACCTCCGGCTGGCCGATCTCACTGATCTGACTCTCAATCTGATAACGGTTAAATAAAGGCAGTTGTGTATCCTCGTATTGTGTAACTCTCTTCACATGCGAAGGAACCATCATTTTCATAAAGCTTTTGGCCGTCTGATAACCTTCATCTCCTGACACCAGAATTTCTTCTACATCACGCGTATAGTGATCACGTACAGCACGCTTGATCAAATCAGCCTCTTCATACACCGAAGCCGGCGCTGTCGATTCGAGTGTCAACTCGCGGATATTGTCCCACAAACGCATCAAATAATCCAAATCACGCTTAATCTCAATTTTTGTGCGCGACACACCAGCCGTACGTATAATCACCGACATACCTTTTGGCACATTCATGCTTTTAACAATATCACGCATACGCGACCGGTCTTTTTGATTGGCAATCTTACGGCTCACCCCGCCGCCACGCGGACTATTTGGCATGAGCACGCAATAACGCCCCGGTAACGATAAATACGTTCCCACAGCAGCACCCTTATTACCGCGCTCTTCCTTATTGACCTGCACCAGCATAATCTGGCCGCGCTTAATCACTTCCTGAATTTTATACTTACGGCGCAAGTTAAAACGAAAACGTTGCTCCCGGTCGATATCATCGCCACCAACAACTTCGACATTACGGTTGCGATAAGACGAACGCTTCGAACGGCCACGGGAAGAACGCCGCCGCGTCCCTTTTTTCTTTTCTTCCTGCTTTTTTTGAGCTTTTTCATCCTCAGAGCCTTCTTCCGCAGCTTCAGAATTATCCTGCCCCTCTTTTTCAGATTTCTCATCTTCAGCTACTTCGGCTACTTCGGCTACTTCAGCTACTTCAGCTACTTCATCATCGTTTTCTTCATTACCTTCACTCTCATCAGGAGAGCCGCCGCCTTTTTCCTGCTCGGCCAACTCCTGTTCTTCGCGTTCTTCTTCCTCATCATGCTCTTTAAGCAAAGCTTCCTGCTCGGCCATCAAGGCATCTCGATCAGAAACCGGTATACGGAAATAATCAGGATGTATCTCTGAAAAAGGCAAAAATCCGTGACGATTACCGCCAAAATTGACGAAGGCCGCCTGCAAAGACGGCTCAACACGTGTAACTTTTGCCAGAAAAATACTACCTTTTAAGGGTTTGCGGTTGTGGCTCTCATAATCATACTCGATAAGCCTGTTCCCATCAGTGATTGCAATCCGTGTTTCTTCTTTATGGGTTGCATCAATAAGCATTCTTTTTGTCATTTTTTATTTCTCCATCAGCGCATTATGCGTTGCAGCCAACACGCACGCCGCTTTCATTATTGAAAAACGGACACGCACGAATCAAGCGCAACGCTACGCTTTTTTATTCTTATGATAATTTCATGCTTACAGCTCGACGGAACCTATATATGTACAAAAACGCAAAGCCGCATGCATACAAATTTGCATTGCATAATACACCTTCGTGTAAAAATGCTCAATATAAAAAGAACAAAAACAATGAGAGGAAAAAAGTTATAGTAGTTTCACTTAAGAATAGTACAGAATTGCGCCAATGAATTTTCTTGATTATCTGATTCTAAAAACGTAACGTCAGGAACTTACAATTCTTTAATCCATGAAAGCAACGGCTTGGCCATATCTTCCCAATTCGTATCGATCATAACCAAGTGTGCCAGATCCTCAACCATTACGGCTTCAACCCCGTAATAGGCAGCCGTGCGACACACCTCGGCGCTTGGAATAAAACGATCATCTGCCGCCCCTCCAACAAAAACCGCCGGGCGCTTCATCCCCGGCTGCGGCGCAAATGACCGTAAGCCCTGTACCTCAGAACTCGCCACAAAGGACTCATCGCACACCTGATCCCAAAGCCTGTTAAAGATTGCATCAGAGGCGCTTTCAGAAAACAACGCCTTGCGCATCACCACTTTGTCTGTGCTTGCAGTCCCCATCACGAGCATACGAGATATTTCGTGAAAAATCTGCGGATAGAATAGCATCATACACGTCCCTGAATAAGCCAGCCCCCATGGCGGAATGGAGGCTAACAGCGCTGCACCTTTGGTCTTATTACGTGAATTCTTGACCCTGAGCCAATTCTGCACCACAGCGCCACCCAAAGAGTGCCCTATCACGATAACCTGACCTCCTAAAGATTCTACAACCCTGTCTAGATCGTCGGCATAATCATCCAGACTCCATGTCAAAAGCCCACCTTTGCCTTCACTATCCCCGTGACCGCGCAAGCTTAATGCATGGGCTTCATATCCATGATCGGCAAAATAGGAAAGAAAAAACTCATCCCATATCCATGCCCCCACACAAATACCGTGTACAAAAACTAGCTTCGGTTTGGATTTTAAGGATTCAGGCGCGTTTACCCGCACTTTCGGTTTTCTCGAAATTATTTCCAGATGCATAATGTTAAGCAATCCTTGCTTATTAAATGTTTTGGGATTTTAAACAGCGTCGCCACGCATTATACACATTTTACGTGCATATAATACGTAATTATACTACTTAATTATACTACTTAATTTCCGGCAAATTCAAAATCATCAGCCAAAGAAGCATACTGCCCCTTAATGCTTGCTGCTTGCGCCTTAAAAGCTTTCAAAGTTTTATTAGCCAGCTTCTCTCTATTCGAAGATTTAACGCTCTTTGGATTGATCTGTTTGCCATTCCTGATGACTTCATAATGCAAATGCGGCCCAGTCGAACGCCCGGTATTACCAACATAACCTATAACCTGCCCTTGCTTAACACGTTTGCCTTTTTTGATCCCTTTGGCAAATTTACGCATATGTGCATAGACAGTTTTATAG
>JAGLKL010000043.1 GCA_023141075.1 Alphaproteobacteria bacterium | reverse complement strand
CCGTACCGTTGATTGCTGAGGGCGGAAAAGGCAAAAACTGGGCGCTCGCGCATTAGTATTATTTTATCCTAATATATATTATTGGTATTTTTGTACATTTTTTTTGTACTTTTTATTGACATTTCCTTCAATATTATGTATAACGAAGACAATCATAGAGCATCATGTATCTTCCCCACACACACACAAGAGCATAAGCCTGTGATTATAAAAAGAGCCAATCTACATTACTCAAAATGAAGGCTCTTACATACAGTTCCCCACACACGGAAAGTTGAGGCCGTCCTTTTTTAAAAGGATGGTCTCGCTGTATCTTTTGTATTGTGTCGATTATTCGTTCTTCCCGGCCATAAGGATAGCTCCCGTATCAATATCCTGCACCAAGATAGTAAAGCCTTTTGTATTTTCCGGGATTTTTGTTTCGATTGTTACTTCTTTTGGCCGGCCGTTCCAACTGCCCAGAAATTCGGCTTTGGAGACGACGTTATAATAAACCATCTTCTTCCCGGCATTAGCACCATCCATAATCGTTAAATTATTGGGCTGATCGTAGGCTATAAGCCAAAGATGATAATTCCCGTTATCGCGCTTCGGTAATGCCACACGATAAGACGGCAAATTGGTTTGCTCCTTATCCTGCGGTATCACCGTTAACAGATCGACCGGATATTCATGAGCCTGTTTAAAGGCTTTTGCCATTTTGTCAGGTAAGTACCCTACTGCATCATAACGACCATTGACGACCATTTGCGGCGTATATTTGGGCATACCATTCAGAAATGATTCGTAGCGTTTTTGCCGCGCGGAACATATTGACAAAGATAGAGACCCATACAATACGTCAAAATAATCAACGTGACATGACAGCGCGATAACATGCGATAGCGAAGAATAGGTTTTCATCATTGCATCGGCTTTGGGACAAAACGGGCAGGCCTGAGTGGTAAAGAGCTCAAGCACATAAAATCCGCTACCTTCCTCCGGTATGACAGGCATCAAAGCCCGTGTAAGATAGCTCTCGGTTATGGCCTTTTTTTCTTCAATTACCGTAGTCTCAAGAGTATCAGGCTGAATAATAATCACCGGTGCTTTATATTTTCGTTTTTGTTTTTTCTTTTTCTGATCCGGCCTTTCCTGTTCCTCTACCGATTTGCTTTTAGCTACAGTCTTTATTTTTTGCCAAAGGCGTTCCAGTAAATTGGGTTTTTGGGAATCGGCGTTTTTGTTCTTCTGCTCCTGTTTTTCTGCTTTATATTCAGGAACCGTTTGCTTTTTTGTTATTATCGGTTGTGTGCGAATTGGTTCAGGTAGCGGTAACGTTTTGGCTTCCACTGCCTCGACCGGCACAGCCGGAGGAACATCCTCATATGCATAAACGTATCCGCAAGTAATAAACAGTGTGATGCCCAGCAGAGCATTCGTTGCTATTAATCTTGAGTTGATCGTTTTCACTGATGTGCCTCACACTATATGCTTGTCTTATCTTTATAGTAGTTTCACTTGAGAGACTTTTGTTTAGGGAGATTTTCGTTTAGAAAAACTTTTCATTTCCCAATTAGAAAGCTTATCGATGATATGTTCTGGTGACATTCCAACTCCCAAAGATAGTAAAGAAAAGGTGTATAGTAAATGAGGTTGCAAATTAGCGTAAATATGTGCGCCTGAATGCTGAAGTTTATTCGTACTTTTATATGGTAAATCCAGATATCTTTCAGGAAAAGCCCCCATAAGAATAGCTTTAGATGTAGAATTGTATTTAATAAAGTCAACAAGATCGCAATTTTGAATATCAGTTGGTCCTGTTCCGCTGTGATACATTTTAAACACTAATATTTTGCGGTCTTTGGAGACCGCGTCCAAGAATTTTCTATCTATACCAGGGTATAACGTAATATAAGCTATATCATTTTGTGCATTGAATATACTTTGTTCGGTTGGAAACAAGTGTGTGTCTAAACATGGGTTGTTGCTTTTAGACAATGAGATTGTTTTGAATATTTCAGTGTTAGAATTGAATATTGATACGAGGTCATTGTAAAAAGCACTAAAAAATTGGTCGTCAAAACCCATGGGCTTTACATTTCCTCCATGCATTACCCCTATATTATTAGACTGATCATATTTAAAAACGAGATATGTACCATTAGCCGGGTAGTCAGATACAGAAAATCTTAAGGCTGCCGCAAAATTCAAGGTTACATCAGAAGACGGGTGTTCCAGAGTGTAAAACGAACCCGTAAAACAGATTTTTTTATTCCAACAATGATCGTAAGAAGAGGCTGCCGCAACAGAGTATTCCATAGTGTCTGTACCATGAGCGACAACAATGCCGTCTGCATCACTTTCATTAGCTCGTTTCAGCCCCTCTAATATCTTAACCCAATCAGAAGGATAGAAGGACTCCGAGTTTTTATTAAGTGGAGATATAACTTCAATAGTATAACCTAACTGATTTTCTAACTCTTTTATTTTTTTAAAAAGGCGCTGTCCTGTTTGGTCTACGGTAGAAGAATCTGATTGTAGAATCGAACCTATAGTTCCACCTGTCGTTATAACAATAATTTTTTTACTCAAAGATGTTTCCCCTATTTTTATTTTGGGTCAAGCCCAGCTTACAGGATAAATCACACACGCTCAATTGGTCTTGACCCTTTAAAAGAAGAGTTTGCTTGACTTTTTTCCCTTCACAAGTGTATAAACCCTCTCGCTTTATATAATTTAGCGAAAGTTATGGTCTGGCGAAAGATACTCGGCTGCCTCGGTCATAAGATAAAAAAACCCTTTAACAATTAAGGAGACATGAAATGCCGAAGATGAAAACGCACTCCAGTGCGAAAAAGCGCTTTAAAATCACAGCGAAAGGCAAAGTGAAGTTCAAACAAGCTTTCACAAGCCACATGATGATGAACAAGCCAAAATCCATGAAACGCAAAGCCCGTGGTCTGACCACGATGAGTAAAACCGATGAACGCATAGTTCTTCGCAACTTCATGCCCTATGGCCGCAAGCGTAGAAACAAAACTACAGCGAAGAAGGAGGCATAGATCATGGCACGCGTAAAAGGAGGGCCTCGCGCCCACGCAAGACACACAAAGGTTATCAATAATGCCAAAGGTTATTATGGTCGCCGTAAAAGCTGTTTCCGTACGGCTGTGCAAGCAGTAGAAAAAGCCGGTCAATACGCCTATCGTGACCGCCGCGTGAAAAAACGTGACTTCCGCAAATTGTGGGTTCAGCGTATCAACGCAGCGGCTCGTCTGCATGACATGAAATACTCCACATTCATGCATGGCCTAAAACTGG
The DNA here is from genome assembly GCA_023141075.1 of Alphaproteobacteria bacterium. GTDB lineage: Bacteria > Pseudomonadota > Alphaproteobacteria > Micavibrionales > Micavibrionaceae > UBA1672. Next base: position 5,536 of record JAGLKL010000043.1, on the reverse strand, counting down.
CCGGAATTGATCTGGATCGCAAAGTGCTTTCAGATATTGCTATTCGCGAACCTGAGCAATTTGCCGCGATTGCAAAAGCTGCATCCGACGCTTTGGCGAAAAAGGAAAAAGCCGCTTAAGCTTGGCTTGAAACATTTTAAGTTTTAAACCAGCCTTCCTTACGATATAAGGGAGGCTGTTTTTAATACAAAATCCGGTAATAATGAAAAATCGAAAACTCGCGATATTTGACTGGAACGGGACGTTGCTTGCTGATACGGCTCTGGCGTGGAAAGCAACAAAGCCCTGCTTGGAATTTTACGATCGCCCGCCTATCTCCCTGAAAAAGCAGCGCGAAACATTCGATTTTCCGGTTATCCATTTTTATAAGCGCAATGGCTGTGATATCGACCGGGTGCTAGCTACCAAAGAAGAGTCCAATAATATTTTCCAAGAGCATTACGACAAGCTGGCTTTAAAAGCGCGAACGCGGTGCGGCGCACGGGAATTGCTGGATTGGCTGAAAGACCGTGACGTGACGTGCATTATCCTGAGTAATTATATCGAAAAAAAGATAATTTTTCATCTGGAGCGTCTGAATATTCGCCATTATTTCAGTACTATCTCAGCTAATACCTGTAATGGGGAGACTGTGCTAGATACGATGAATAAGTTTGAGCGCCTGTCTGATTATATGGTTAAACGGGGCTTTCGCCCGGATGATTCCTTTATTATCGGTGACAGCAAAGAAGAGCCGGATATCGGGCGGCGGTTGAGTATATTCTCGATTGGCATTACTAACGGATGCATAAGTGAAAAACGCCTGCGCGCGGCCAAGCCCGATCATATTATCTCCGCCCTGCCTCAGACGATTGATGTGTTGAAAAATAAGTGGGGGATTTAGATCCTCTCTGGATTATGCTGTTAAAAGATGGTATTGCCGTCATAGCGTGCTGTTTTTTCTAAATTTATCTTAATTCATGAGGTTCGTATTATGGCGATTTTCAAACTTCCCTTATCCGGTAACGTGAATCAAAAGATCAACCCGTTTAGCTGGTTTACCGAAATGACAAACGGGACGTTCGGTCTGGTTAATATCAATCTTGGCCGATCTTCCGCGCCGGAAGTAGAGCAAGAAATCTTGGAAAATGTGGGATCGTATGGCAGGCAACTGGGAAGAGTTTGCGCGGCTATGCGTGTTCTGGCCGACCATTTGCCGGAGAAGGATTTAAGCAAGGAAGAAAAGAAAGCGATGAACAAATTTCTACGCATGATGGATGACATTGATGATGTTAAGGAATCGGCTCGAAAACGTTATTGCTGCACCATAAAGATGCGGTAGTGATGTGATTGGGGGGAAATGCCTGCGCATCCCGTAAAACAGGGTTTTACCCCGCTTGTAACCGCCACGTGCCCGTGGACTATTTCAGAGAAAAATCTGCGGGAGCACTTTCACATTCTCCTGGAAAAACCTTTTCTTCAACAGCTTCTACTGCAGCGGCAAGATTTTTTTTATTTTCAGAATAAAGGCAAACTTGTATGGGGGATATAGTCCTAATTTTAACGGAACCCTCAAAAGATTCTTGAATAGCCGGTAAGGCAGAAGGATCCATTTCAGGTTCACCTTCTAGCGAAGTGACGGTAAAGTAATCTATATTACGTTGATCTGGCATAGTTTATAACCTCTTTCTTTTGAGGAAAAATTATAACAATATCGAAACCGTGTCAACAAAATATGGAAAACATTCCTTTGGAGAAGCACCCTCATAGTAGTTTCACTTAAGAATAATGCATTTTGCTTGAAAAAACCACTTTCTTTCCGTGCCTGTGTTGTGTTACATCCCTTTGTTATGATGAATGATATAACACCATTAAAAGAAGAGATTTTCAGCGAAATTAAAGGCGCAAACGACCTTAAAGTGCTGGATGAAGTTCGGGTGAGCGCTCTTGGTAAAAAAGGGCGCATCACAGCCGTAATGAAAACTTTGGGACAGATGGACCCGGAAGAGCGCAAAACCAAGGGTCAAGAGCTCAATACGCTTAAAGACGAAGTTGCGGCTCTTATCAAGAAGCAGGAATCTTTTTTGAAAAAACAAGAGCTTGATGCACGCCTTGTTACTGAAAAACTCGATATGACGCTTGCTGCACGTCCGCGTGAGAAAGGATATATCCATCCGATCTCTCAAACGATTGAAGAACTGACTGCTATTTTTGCCGATATGGGCTTTAGCGTGGCTGAAGGCCCGGATATCGAAGATGACTTTCATAACTTTACTGCGCTGAACTTCCCGCCCGGTCACCCTGCACGTGAGATGCAGGACACGTTCTTTCTGCCTGATGATCTGGAAGAACAAGGCGAGCACATTAAGAAACTTTTGCGTACACAAACCTCTAGTGTGCAAATTCGCCATATGCAAAATAATAAACCACCACATAAGATCATCTGTTTTGGGCGTACGTATCGCTCGGATTACGATATGACGCATACACCAATGTTCCACCAGATGGAAGGGCTGATGGTTGATAAAACAACGCATATGGGACACCTCAAAGGATGCTTACAAGACTTTGTGCAATCATTTTTTGAGCTAGATGATCTGCGTGTACAGTTCCGCCCTTCTTTCTTCCCGTTTGTGGAGCCGGGTGCAGAAATGGATATTGCTTGTTCACGCCCGGATGGTGGTTTGAAAATAGGTGCTAATAAAGACGGCTCTGTTGATAGCTGGATGGAAATTCTGGGCTGCGGCATGGTACACGCCAATGTTCTTAGGATTTGCGGCCTTGATCCGGATGAGTATCAGGGCTTTGCTTTCGGTATGGGGATTGAGCGCATGGCCATGCTCAAATACGGTATTCCCGATCTTCGCACTTTCTTTGAAAGTGATGTGCGCTGGCTGAAACATTACGGCTTTAATCCGCTGGATCGACCCAATAACGCAACAGGTGTAGAACGCGCTTAGTTAAAAAAGGCAAAAAATTGGAAACGGATAAATCAGTAAAGAAGCTATATAGCCCGGGTCAGGTCTCGGCAGCAAGTTTCTTTGGAGGACCCCTTGCCGCGATATTTACTCTGTATAAGAATTTCGTGACTCTTGGCAATATTAACAAAGCCAAAAACACTTTAGTTGTTGGAAGCTTGCTGACCTTCCTTTCATTATTCATTATTCCGTTTCTGCCAGAGGATTTCCCAAATATGGCGATAAGTGTAGGGTATACAGCCAGCGCCGCTAGTGTTGCTACTCAATATCAAATGAAAAAAATAGATATTGCTGAATCGGATATATATAGTTTTCAATCAAACTGGAAAGTTTTAGGCCTTTCTCTTGTTTCAATAATATTGTTTCTGTGTTTGGTCATCGCGATTGGACTTTCCTTAGACAGCGCAGGATACATAGACCTCAATGAATAAACTCGTTATTCGTCCCCTTGTGCTGGAAGATTACTCAAAGTGGTTGCCGCTTTGGAACGGTAATAATCTTGGGCAGCATAACGAGGACGTCACGGCAAAAACGTGGGAGCGCCTGTGTGATCCAAAAAATACGCAAGTTAACGGCTTGGCTGCTGATATGGGAGGACGGCTATTAGGGATTACACATTATATCCTGCACCCTACTACAGGGCATATTAACCAAGTTTGTTATATGCAGGACGTTTATGTCGATCCGGCGCATCGCCGTAAAGGCATTGCCAAGCGTATGGTTGAAGAATTGACCAAGATTGCCGTCCGCGAGAAATGGGCACGCATGTACTGGCTCACCCAAACAGGAAACCTTGAGGCTAAAGCTATGTATGAAAGCTTCGGCGTGAAACTGGATTTCTCGTTTTACGTACTACCTATCAGTTAGCCCATAGTCGATAGAGCAACGGTATCCTCTGGTTGTTGGGGCGCCTGAGCTTCCATAGCTGCTATCTGAGCTTCCATCTCCGCCATTTGAGCCGAGAAATCATCCATAGGTGTAACTACACATTCACAATCTTGTCCTTCTGCTACTGTACCAAAGCCTTCAGCCAAAGTTGTTTTATCTCCACCCGGCGTTTCGAGCATCACATAGTTCCCTTCTTCCGAAGCGTTAACCTCTGGCGCACCCGCACCGGTTCCTTCTTCCGGCGGGTTGTATATAGTATGCTGTGGCACTGCCTCCGGCTCTTGCACTGGTTCTTGCACTTCTCGTGCTGCCATTATATTCTCCCGAAAATTGCCTCTGAGCTCCTGGATCGTCGGTGCCGACTCCGGCTCTACGCTCTTCATTTCTTCGACCGGAGGCTCGGCGCTCTCCATTTCTTCGATCTCCGGCTCTTTGATCTCCGGCTCTTGCTGCCCCAGATTTTCGATCTCCATTTCTTCGACCGGAGGCTCTGCGCTCTCCATTTGCGGAGACTCTTGCACTGGCTGTGACGACCATTCATCCAGACCTACTACCTCTGGCCCTTCCACTGTCTCTGGCCCTTCTACTGTCTCTGGCTCTTGCACTCCTCCTCCGGCTTCTTGTACTGTTGCTCCTACTTCCTCCCGAAGAGCGTCTCTGGCTTCCTGAACAGTTTCGTCGAGTTCCTCTTTCTGCTGCGGATCTTTGACCTCCTGCATTCCGTCGAACTGCTCTTGCAGTTGCTGTTCTTCGAGCTCCATTTGCCGTTTCATTTCTTCGAACTCACGTTGCATTTCATCGATATCCATTTTAGTCTCCTCTTGTTGTTGCGGCTCTTGCCCCTTCTGATCAGGTTCATGTTCAGTAGTGGTGGCCATTTTTGCTTCGTCAGGCTCTTGCCCCTTTTTTTCTGCTGCTGCTTCTGCTGCTGCTTCTTCTTCTTCTTTTACACCAAATTTATTGCCGAATTGTTCAACAGCTTCTGCGATAGATACTTCTCCTGAAAATATCGCTGTAAGAACCTTCATGATCTTCCCAAAGAATTGGCCCATATTCCCGCCACCCATAAGATCTTTTAAATCTCCATCTATGGCAGCCTCAAACAACAATGTATTCTGTGTATCCTGTGTGTTCTTCTGCTCCAGATCGACCTTGGATTCTTGTCCTTGTGGTACTTCGTTCATAGCTTTAAACAACCCTGCTGTAAAGTATTCTGGCTTACCTTCAGACTGGTTTATAGCATCAACAAACATTTGCCGTTGTTCAAGATTGGCATCCTCAAGACCTGCCTCAGAAGCACCGTTTTCCTTAATATGCGCGGCAAAAGCTTCTACAGAACCGTGTTCTTCTATTCCATTATTGAAGAATTCGTTCGCTCCCTCATATATTGCACTGTCACGACCATGGCCGAACTCTCCCATAACCATGTCAGCAGCGCCCATTCTTGTAAGCTCCCCATTCTCTAATAAGGGAACCATTGCTTTTTCATCATAGGCATATGATCTGGTCGGGGATTCGGGCTCAGGCTCAGGTTCACTCTCAATAGGATTTCCTTCAGAATCCAAATCGATCTTATGAAGCGTTGTTGTCGTGACTGAGATTGATGTAATGTCGTTCGCAGCTTGAGGATCGTGTCCTGCAGCTTCTGCCTGTTCAGCAAAAAAGGCATTACTCTCAAATCTGAGGTCTGC
>JAGLKL010000042.1 GCA_023141075.1 Alphaproteobacteria bacterium | reverse complement strand
GCAGCTCTATAAGAGCTATCAAGCTTTACGACATCGTTCATAGAGCGAACGCGATTTTCCATGCAGCCGGGCAAGGGAAGAATAAGCGCAAAAAGCACCAAAGTAGGCATAAGGCTATATGATGTTTTAACAGACATCAAAAAACGTATCCGTCTAAAAAATTATATATTCACAAGTGTGAGTTATAACTAATACGTATACAATCTTATGTTTCCTTTGTCCCTGCAAAATATATTATTCTTAAGTGAAACTACATATAAATCACAGATCTATTGATACTGCGAATAATTTGACGAGGCTTTGAGATATTGAAGAAGCTCGATAGAAGGCTCACCGTCCATACGCAGATTTGCTGAATGCTGGAAGCTTTCAATTGCATTGCGTGTCATAGGCCCTAACATACCGTCCACCGGACCCGGATAAAGTCCGCGGCGCATCAACTCGCTTTGGGTACGTGCAATCAGGGAGTGCTTGTCATGGGCGCTGGAAAAAGAAGTATGTGAGCGTTTAACATTTTCAATAATACGGGTAATGTCTTCAATATCAACGCCAAGCGAGGAGGCCAGTTGCCGCATGGCTAATTTAGCTTCCGGGTTCCCTGCATCTGCGGCGAATTTATACCATGTCAGAGCGATATCGGGTTGCGTTTCACCCAGTAAGCCGTTTTCATAGATCAGTCCCAGATTATAAGCAGCTTCCACTACACCCTGTTGAGCGGCGTTTTCAAAATAACGGGCGGCATTGCCCGGATTATAGGGAACACCAATCCCTTCAATATTGGCTATGCCAAGATTATACTGGGCTTCCGGATGTCCCATTTCAGCAGCATTCTTATAGAGGCTGATGGCTTTATTCAGATTGGATGGTACGCCAAGCCCCTGATGATATAAAACACCCAGATTATATTTCGCATTGGCAACACCGTTATTGGCGGCTTCCTGAAACCAGAATACGGCGTGCTCAAGGTTTTGCTTTACCTTGCCGCGACCGGCCACATAAATCGCACCCATATCGTGCTGTGCTTCAGGTACGCCCTCAAAAGCCTGCTTTTCGATTTTCTTGGCCGCATCACTTAAGTTCGGATTGGGCTTAATACGCTTGCGCAAAGAAACTTTATATGACTCACTAACGACACGCTGAGGGACTGAAGGCACAGTAGCAGATTTTTCAGTAGGGGCGGCAACGCTACGCGGTTGCTTTTCTTCTTCATTCAGGCTGCCGGGTTCTATTTTGTTGAGCTGTCGCGCAACGCGCTCGGGATCGGCTTCCATGGCCGCCAGCATCTGCTCATCATTATTGATATCTAGTTGTTCTTCTGTTTCATTATTAACCTGCGCAGGGTCGCTATAGCCTTTATGAATCGTTATACCATGTACTGTTTCAGTGTTGTGCCGGGGCGTTGTGTCTCCGGCTTCTGCAGCAGGCTCTACTATTTCCGGTTTTTCATTATAGCTTAACGAAAAATCAGGCTCTTCATTCTGAGTGTAGCCGTATTCTTCATTCTCGTATAATTCAACATCAGGCACATCGTATAGATCATCCTGAGAAGGTTCTTCCGCGGCATAATACTGACGTTGCGTGTTTGCCGAATTCTCCGAAGACCCCAAGCTGACTATTGGCGGTTCTTCTCGGTTGCTTCCAAGCAGGACTTCACCTATCGGGGAATTGGTTGCACTCATGATCCAGCCCAGAAGCATCACCACCGTCAAAAGCAAAAACAAACTTGCAGTTTGTATACGAATAGGGCGACGCCACCAAGGCATCATAGCCTCTTCTTCAAGCTGGCGTTTAAGAGCCATCGGCTCATTTGAAAGTGCGGTATTTGCAATCTGATCGGGTATATTCACGCCCGCAACAGCGCCCTGATCTGTGAGCAACACCATAGCTTTTGCATTCAAAGCGTCACGCGTCTCAAGCGCAATTAATTCAATACGTTCTATTTTACGTAAAATACGATTGCGGTCTTCAATCACTTTATCGATTTTGCGATCAAGTTTCAGATACTCACTCGTTGCTTCTTCGATCTTGTTATCCAGAGCATCTTGGCGTGTTTCTGTCTCGCCTATACGTTTTGTCAGTGAAACGTAAGCGGAGACATTGCTGACCATCTTCTCGCCTTGCTCTTTCTGACGTTTTTCTAGCTCTTTATGCTTATCAAGCAACTTTTTCTGTGTTTTGATGATTTCTTCGGAATTATCGCTGCGCGTCTCGACATTTTCTTTGATGTTCCCCTTAATAGTCTCAATAGCATCGTCTTGCTTCTCAGTTTTTTCCTCCAAAGCTGTGACCAGTCTACGCGCCTCTTCCAGTTGCTTAAGTGTTGATTTCAAGTTTTTTTCAACGCGAGTGGCTTTTTTACTGACTTCGTTTTGCTTCTCTGCGACTTTTTGCTCCAGATCAATATAGTCTGTTTGTTGCGCTAGGGTACGATCCTCCATCGCGTCGATCTTGGCTTTATAATCATCAAGCGTCTCTTTCATCGTCGCGTTATCATCGCGCGATTCCTGCAATTTCTCATTTAGGGTTTTTAGCAAAAGCAGGATCTGCCCTTGTGTGTTGTCTTTGGACATAAGAGAATCTGAAGGAGAGTTAATCGACGGAGTTGGTAAATCGTCATTATCCGCATTTTTAAAAAACACGCGCCCTTCGGATGTTTTTTTAAACCCCATAGTCATTCACCCTTTTGGGAAAGGTACCCAAGCAAAACAATTTTACGTATAGTATCCCTCCATTAATAACGATATTGCCCGTTTACGGTCAAGTCATTCTATGCGGCGAGGCATTAATTCTTTGGATAAATTACCAAGTAGTGTAGTCACGTTTCTTAAGTTAAACTATTATATATTCGTGAAGGAGCGCGGAAATGTTTCTAAAAATGTTTAAACCCAAAAATTTTGAGGAACGCCCGGAAGGGAAGCGTCCTTATATAATTTTGTTGCACTATACTGGTATGCATACCATGGGAGAGGCAAAAGAGCGCCTCACAAACCCTAAAAACAAAGTCAGTGCACATTATCTGGTTGATGATATTGGTACGGTCTTTGATTTGGTAGAAGAAAATAAGCGTGCATGGCATGCAGGCATAGCGTATTGGAAACGCGAAAGCGATATTAACTCGGTTTCGATCGGCATTGAGGTTGTTAATCCGGGGCATGAATTTGGCTATCGTCCATTCACAGATGAGCAAATGTACACGGTTCGCTGCTTGTGTCAGGAAATACAATCTCGCCATGATATTAAGTATGTCTTGGGGCATTCCGATGTGGCACCTGAGCGAAAAATAGATCCGGGTGAATTATTTGATTGGTCGTATCTTGCTCTCGAAGGGGTAGGGGGGTGGCCATATATTACATCCGAAGATTATAAAGAAGCCGAAGAATTAGCGCGTAGTGATTTTGAGTCCAAAAAACTATTCGATTTGTTCGGTTATAATCCGATGGCTGCGCATGTGGATGTCATCACAGCTTTTCAACGTCACTTTTTTCCTGAAGTTTTCAGGGCTGATCATCCGGGGAAGCCTGGAGATGCCTGTGAGGAGACCATGGCACGTCTTGTTGCTCTAAATCGCTGGAAAATAGAATAACCCCTGCATCACATAAATCTTGAATTGTTGGCAGTTTTCAGGCATTTTACGATATAGATTGAAGAAATCGGATGGCCGCTGCTGGTTTTTGAGGTGCTTATACGGCACGCAAAAACTTAGGAGAGGAAAGTCCGGGCTTCACGGAAAAACGGCGCCGGATAACGTCCGGGCGTATTTGTTTTAAAGCGAATATGACGGAAAGTGCTGAAGAAAAGGAAACTACCGTTTTGCCTGTAAAGGCATAAGCGGAAAAGGTGAGAAGGTGCGGTAAGAGCGCACCGCAGTAATCGGCAACGATACTGGCTTGGTAAACCCCGCCGGAAGCAAGATCAAATAGGAACTACATTCTATGCATTTGTATAGACAGTGATTTTTCGCATTGGTGGTTCGGGTAGATCGCTTGAGGTATATGGCAACATATATCCTAGATGAATGGTCATCCCTTAAGATTTTATCTTAAGGACAAAACCCGGCTTACAGATTTCTTCAATCTTACTATCGTGCATAAATAATGTACTATTCTTAAATGAAACTACTATATCAATGACAAAGCCGTCAGAGTTTCCTCCGACGGCTTTCCCCTTTGTTTGGTCAGATGTTGTTTTTTAAGAAACCTGCCCCACAATGGTTTCTTAGTCCATCAGGTCACGATGATATATATATAAGATCGTTCCCATGAACAGTCCGCCATTAACAGACAAAACAATCATCAATAGAGTTGCTAACATTTTTCTCTCCCCACACAACTTTTTAATGTTAATGGCCTAAAAATACCATCGTATTTCGTAAAACACAAGAAAAAATATCAATGTTTTTAGTAAGTTATCGCAAAGCAGCAAAAAATTAGCTAAAAATAATATAATTCATCACTATTTTGCATAAAATATGTATTTTATGAAAACAAAAAGAAATAATATTACCCATTTATTTTTTAATCATATGGTAAAATTACAACAAAATACGAAAGTGTGAAAGCTACTATAGATATCCTTACATTTTATGCAGAACCGCTTTTGACATACGTCAAAACAGTCTAACTCATTCATATTTCAAGATAATATTCTTACGCTATGGATAAACGCACAGAAATTCACAAGATTACACACAGGCTTATACATTTTTTGCTTCTCTCCAATGGAAAAAAATTATTATTTTTGAGGATATTAGAGGTCGTTCTTATTGACGTTCCATTGCTTCCCATGATATCCCATAAGTATCCATGTTTTGTCATGTCTTCGGCATGATGGTGCGTGTCTGAACATTTGTGACGTATTTTTCGGGTCTGATTCATGAGAATTGCTTACGGATCAGGTCGGAAGAGGATTTCTTTAATGGCATTATTCTTGTCAACATTCATCAACAAGATTGATAAAAAAGGGCGAGTTTCCGTTCCTGCGCAGTTTCGTGCGGCCTTGGGCGAACAAATTGCCCGGGGCATTGTTGTTTTTGCTTCGCACCAGCATCCCTGCCTTGAAGGATTTGACTGGATCAAAATGGATGAGATTAGTGATCGCATGGATCATTATGATCTCTTTTCCGATGAACAGGACGATCTTGCCACGACGATTTTCGGACAAAGTGTGCAGCTATTCCTCGATGGAGATGGGCGGGTAGTGCTACCCGGACACTTAATGAACGCTGTCAATCTGGAAGAACAGGCAACATTTGTTGGGCTTGGCCGCAAATTCCAGATTTGGAATCCCGAATCATTTGAACGCCGCCAGACACAAGCTGTGAGCGCTGTGCAGGGCAAGAAACTTACTCTTCCGCAAAAACATAAGGAGGTGTTGTAATGCAATCAGCCTCTTATGCAAAAGCTTCACCTCATGCACCGGTTATGCTGACCGAAGTCATGGAAGCGCTGGACGTGAATGACGGGGAAATCTACGTTGATGGCACATTTGGTGCAGGCGGGTATAGCCGTGCCATGCTCGAAACCGCTGATTGTCACGTCTATGCGATTGACCGCGATCCTTCGGCTATAAAACGCGCCGATGATATGAAACAGCAATATAATGAGCGCTTTACTTTTATGCGTGGATGTTTTGGCGACGTTACAGAATTGCTGAAAGTGCATGGATATGCCGGGCGTGTAAATGGTTTTGTCCTCGATATTGGGGTTTCTTCCATGCAAATCAATGAAGCTGACCGCGGGTTTTCTTTCCGCCAAGACGGGCCGCTTGATATGCGCATGGATACGAAAGACCTGGAAACACAAACTGCAGCCGATATTGTGAACACCTATACTGAAAGAGATCTGGCTGACCTGATCTACAAATACGGAGAAGAGCGCCTCTCCCGCCGCATTGCCAAAGCCGTTGTTCAGCGCCGCAAGGAAAAGCCTTTTACCCGTACGCATGAATTTGCTGAGTGTATCCGCTCTGTCATGCCCAAAAAGCAGGGCGACAAGATTGATCCGGCCACGCGCACATTTCAGGCTTTGCGCATCGCCGTGAATGATGAGCTTGGCGAACTTTCCCGTGCATTAGAGGCCTCAGAAAATATTTTGGCGGAAGGTGGACGCCTAGTTGTGGTCAGTTTTCATTCGTTGGAAGACGGATTAGTAAAAGCCTACCTGAAACAAAAATCAGGCAGGAATCCCGCCGTTTCTCGTCATTTGCCACGAATTGAGTCCATACAGGAATCTGTTTACACACTTCCAAATCGCAATAAAGCTATTAAACCATCCGAAAAAGAGACGATGATAAATCCACGTGCTCGCTCGGCGCGTATGCGCTGTGCGTTGCGGTTGTCAGTACAGGAAAAGGAGAATGACTAAATGAAATTAACTATCCTTAAATATGGTGCTCTTCTTACATTCCTCATCTTAAGTGCAACTATGCTCATGCATGTATCTCAAAATGTTCAGCAGCTTGAGCGCGATATTATGCGTGATGACCGCTGGATAGAGCAAGAAAAAGAAAAAATCCGTGTGCTTAAAGCCGAATGGGCTTATTTGAATGACCCTCAGCGTCTTGAGGCAATAGCTTCAGGCGGATATGACATGCAGATTCCCAAAACGAATACACTGGTCAGTGACCCGGCACGTCTGCCCAATATATTTACTTCCGATCAAGAGGCTCTTTCTTCTATTACTCCTTCCTCAGGCGAAACTTCCCAAGACAAACTGCAAGACAAACTAAACCTCCTCCCTAAAGAACAAGGAGAGCAGGAATAATGTGGAAAGCGTCACATCGCAGATCTATCGTTATCGAAGGGGAGCGGCGTATCAGCGCATCCATCGCGCAAAGCCGTATATCTATTCTCGGTGTGTGTTTTATCACGGCGTATCTGGTCATGGCGCTACGTCTGGTGGATTTAGGCATTGTACAAACATATATTTTTCCAGAAAAAGAAAGCCAAGTAGCAAGCCAACAAAAAGAAACTGCCAATAAGGTGGTAGCGCGTCGAGGCGATGTTTATGATCGCAACGGCTTTTTGATTGCCACAACAATTAAAATTCCATCACTTTATGTCGATCCTTCTATGGTGCTCAATGTAAAAGACTTAAGCGCAAAACTTGCGGCTATATTGCCTGACATAGATCAGGGCAAAGTCCTAAAAACCATGCAAACCGATAGCCGCTTTGGCTGGATAGCTCACGAAATTACACCGGCTAAGCAGCAGAAAATCTTAGAAATAGGTGATCCGTCGTTAGGGTTCAAGTATCATTACAGGCGCGTTTATCCTCAAGAAGAGCTATTTGCGCACATGTTGGGACATACAGATCGCGACGGGCTGGGGTTGTCTGGTGTAGAGCGCAGTTTTGACGATGTATTAGCGCGAGGCGAGGATATCACCTTGTCTCTGGACTTACGCCTCCAGCACGCAGTTAAGCGTGAAGTGCAAATCGCAATCGATGAATTTAGCGCCAAGGCCGGAGTAGGGATTGTTCTTGATGCCCGCAATGGTGAAGTACTGGCCGGAGTCTCACTGCCTGATTTTGATCTCAATGATGCCGGGCATGCAAAACCATGTGAAGCGTTTAACCGTGCGACTTTGGGAGTCTACGAACTTGGCTCCATGTTTAAAATTTTCTCCACCGCTGCGCTGCTGGAAATCAAAAAAGTTGATATGGATTATACATTTGATGCACGCAAACCTCTAAAAGTCGGTCGATACAGTATTAATGATTATCATGCGCAAAAACGTATTCTGACCGTACCCGAAGTATTTATGTATTCCTCAAATATTGGTTCCGCCTTGATGGGGAAAACGATTGGGGGTAAAGCACTGAAAGCATTCTATAAAGACCTAGGGCTGATGGACGCGCTTGATTTTGATATCAAGGAAATAGGCAAACCGATTACACCCAACCCGTGGCGTAATGATTCCACTATAACAGCGTCTTATGGTCATGGCATTTCCACCAGTCCGCTGCAAATGAGCGCTGCTGTCGCCACTATCGTCAATGGCGGTATTGCCGTGCAGCCCACACTATTAGTCGAAAATGAAGAACAACGCCGTATGAAAAGCGAAGTGCGCGTTATTTCCGAAGAAATTTCAGAAGATATGCGCCGTCTTTTGCGTCTTGTGGTCACGCACGGCACAGGCAAAAAAGCGGACGTTCCCGGCATGGCCATTGGCGGCAAAACCGGCACAGCAGAAAAAAGTATAAACGGACGTTATAGAAACGATAAACTACTTTCCTCCTTTGTTGCCGCGTTTCCAATCGATGATCCGCGCTACATTGTCATGGTTATGGTCGATGAGCCGCACGGCACCAAAGAAAGCTTTGGTTATGCTACTGCCGGCTGGGTTGCTGCCCCGGCATCTGCCCGTATTGTCCAATCCATGGTTTCCATCCTCGGACTTTCTTCCGACCGGTACGATCCCGCCCGGGATATATCATTGGATCTCCTCCCCTATATTCACGACAAAAAACTCAAAGGAAAGCGGCTTGCATCATACCGATAGGCTGACAAAATTAGGAATTGATATCACAGCGTTACAAGGAGTGACGCTGGATAGCCGTACAGTTGGCAAGGATTATCTTTTTGCTGCTCTTCAGGGGGAGCATGTAAACGGGTGTGATTATATCGGTGATGCGGTCAAGAATGGAGCAAGCGTTATTCTTACCGATATACAATACACTCCTCCGCAGGATTTTGATCTAAAAGATGTGCAGTTTATCAAAAGCGATAATCCTAGGCGTGATTTAAGTTATATTGCTGCGGAGTTTTATTCTCCCTTACCTGAGCACATAGTTGCGGTCACCGGAACAAACGGCAAAAGCTCTGTCGTGCATTTCGCTGCGCAGCTCTGGCAAAAAGAGG
>JAGLKL010000041.1 GCA_023141075.1 Alphaproteobacteria bacterium | reverse complement strand
CTGCTTTATGATTTGCCCTCCAGCGCTTTTACGCCACCACCGAAAGTTAACAGCGCAGTAGTATATTTTAAGCCGAAAGCCCTTGCCGACGATTCTCCTTCTTTTGAGGCTGTTGAGCGTGTGACAGCCAGTGCTTTTAATCAACGGAGAAAAATGATTCGCTCCAGTATGAAAGCATATATGCCTGCGATTGAGGCTTTAGGGATTGATTCGCAAAAACGAGCCGAGAATCTGAGTGTTAAGGAATATCTGGATATCGCGTCTTTTTGTAAATTAAAGTGAAACTACTATAGATCCTGACCCTAATTTACTCATCACGCGCTTTATCGACCAAAATATCGCACGGAGGATCAGCCATTAAGCTATTGGTCACAGGGCCGATCTTGGCTGTCTCACATCCGTGCGTTCCTACACATATAAGCTCAACTTTTCCTGTTTGCGTTTTTTCTATCAATGCGTAATAGGGATCTGATTCCACGAAATAATGATCTATATCCATCTCCTTACCCGGATATTTCTCACTATAGCGTCGTTTTTGCTCATCAATAAATTCGAGCATTGCCTTTTCACAGTCCTCTTTATTCTGAGGACAGCTTTCTTTAACATCAACATATCGGGTGTTTGGGTATAAAAGCGGTTTCTCATAAGCATGCATAATCTCAAAATGAGCCGCCGGAGCCATAGCTACAGCAGCCTCGAAAGATCTATAAAAGCCCGCAGCAAAATCATTTCCGCATAAAATATTTTGATAGGGAGCCACCGGTTTTTCCTTAACCATCAGTACCGGAAGTGGACACTCGCGCAATATCTTTGAGAATGTCGTGGCCATAAACATATCCATGAATCTGGCTTTACGGTGCATACCCATAACAATCAGCTCTGCTTTGACCTTTGCAGCATACTTGCATATCGTCTCATTAGGTTTTGTGCTTCTGATTATATCGATAGCCACACTCAGACCTTGCGCCTGTTTATAGTCACCAATGTAGCTTTTAATGAGATCTTCTATTTCGCTAGCACGCTCCTGCACATCATCCGGTTCTTTATGCTCGTCGGAGATTACATGCAAAATATACAGATGTGCATCAAGCTCTTTTGTAAGCCTGATAGCTCTTTCCATTGCACGATCAGAGTTTGCACACAGATCTGTTGCTAACATAAGATGTTTCATGTCTATCCCTCTCTTGCACTGGAGTCTAAAAGCTGTGAGTTTAGACCCTAGACGAAGTTATAATAATATGTTGCAATAAGGTAACTAAAGGATACTCATAAGTACGAAAAAATCAAGCCGCAAATATACCGGTTCCGAATAGTCATCTTCAGACATATATGCTATAAGTTAACTTAATTAGGAGAAGATACAGTCATTTTTTTCTACTCTGGGACACGAGTGACAAAGCGCTTGTGCCCTGAGGCAGCTATTTAACAACACAAGAAATAGGAATAAAAATGAGCAATGACAACCTGACAAAAGCACTAAAAATTGTCTTGGCAGACAGTTATACGCTTTACCTTAAAACCCATAACTATCACTGGAATGTGGAAGGGGAGCGCTTTTACTCCCTTCATACTTTCTTTCAAACTCAATATGAAGAGCTCGCAATAGCAGTTGACGATATTGCCGAAACAATTCGCCAGCTCGGCCAGAAAGCACCCGGTTCATTCAAGCTATATAAAGAACTTGCCAACATTAAAGACGGCAACGAAAACGCGAGCGCAAATGAAATGGTTAAAGACCTTGCCAAAGATCAGAACATTATCATGGAAAGCATCACCGCAGCTCTTGATCTCGCGCAGAAAGTGCAAGACGAAGCCACAACAGATTTGCTGGTTCAACGTCTTGCCGTGCACAGAAAAGCCAAATGGATGCTTGGAACTATGGCATAACTCTGTACTATTCTTAAGTGAAACTACTATATTTTTGCATCATATAAAGAAAACGAGCCACATAATTATGGCTCGCTTTTTATATATATTCATAGACAATTTGCTAAGTTTTATTCACTAATTGCTCATATGCTTCCATAGCTTCTGCCGCGTACATCAAAGTCGGCCCTCCGCCCATAAAAATAGCGACACCTAAAGTTTCACAGATTTCTGCTTTTGTTGCTCCAAGATTGACGACTTCTTCCATATGAAATCCGATGCAACCATCACAACGGGCAGCTACGCCCAGAGCCAAAGCAATCAGTTCCTTGGTTTTCATATCCAGAGCATTATCAGCCTTTGCAGCTTTAGACATTGCGCCGAACCCCTGCAATACCTCAGGGATATCTTTACTCAATTCTTTCATACCAGCAGTTATATTTTTCGTTGCTTCAATATAGTCTTTCACGATTAACTTCTCCTTTATGTTAAAAACCATTACACTTATGTTAAAAACTATTACACTGCGCTCTAATTGCGCTTGACTTCAAAACCTTTTTCAATCCAAGCCTCTTACCGTATTCAAGATCAAAAATCACTTTATCGGCAACCAGCACGTGCGCAAACTTTGCACACTTTAATTACCACATTTATAGTGAAATACTATTTTTTTATCAGGATTTTGCAGCAAAATTTTAAGTCGGCAGCTTTTCAAGACAAAAGCAATGGACATAACACGTGGCTACACTACCTAAGGCAAATACTTTTAAAAATCGGAGTTTAGACTCTCTTATTCTGCGATTCACAAGAACAGCCGCATCCAACCGATGTTTTCCTCACAAAAAGCAAAATCAAAAACAATGCCGGAAAAGAAATCAACCATGACAATCCACAAACACCGAACCACAGGTCAAACCAAAGTTCGTTAATAGTGCCAACACTGACAAACGTACTCACACCTGAAACAAAAACTGTCATAAGCAAAGAGATTAAAAAAGCTTGGAATAAAAAAATAAGTCTCTCTGGAAAATGTATCATCATTTCCTCCTCTGCTGAGATCACATTCAAATTTAGCATCCTGCAACTAAAAACTACAGCGCAAACTGACATAACATGTGACTACACTACCTAATTGTACGTAGAATGTGCTACAGGTCGCGCATAGCCACCCTTATCCCTTCGCAGCCTTTACCCACACGATAGTTCTCACCTAAAAAATGCATTCACCATAAAAGCGGGGCGTAGCTTGCTCTCCTTAAAATAAAGCCTGAAAAACTAACAGTTTTAGTTTATTTTGCACATGCGAAATATTGCTATTTTACCATCTTATGATAGAATCTTCGCCGAATGTGTTGCCTGCAATGAGCTGTTATGTATTTCTTTTAACCTCTACCTTAAGAAATTTAGTGTCCCATACAACACAAAAACGCCAAATATCAGCATTAAATAATAATGCCGGTTTATTTAAGTAGTCTTTATTTTTGATGTTCCTCGTCAAGTCCTGCTTTTTAGAGTTTTAAATAATACTGATCCGAATTCACATACGTCATCACCACGAAAGGTTTATGTAATGTCCAGTGAAATGTTAGAAAATCGTATATTTGATGAAATTAATATAGGAGATTCTGCTGAAATAACACGCCAGTTAACCCGGCAGGAGATTCATTTATTCGCTGCCGTCTCCGGGGATGTGAACCCCACTCACCTCGATGCTGAATACGCAGAAAAAACACGCTTTAACGGCATTGTCGGGCACTCTATATGGTCAGGCGGACTGATCTCTACTGTTTTGGGAACCGAACTTCCGGGGCCTGGAACCGGCTATCTGGAGCAGAACATCAAATTCAAACAACCTATCAAGATTGATGAAGTTATCACGGCCAAAATCACCGTTAAAAAGAAAATGAAAAAGGACAAAACAGTTATCTTTGACTGTGTCTGTACCAATGAAAAAGATGAGGTCGTTGCCGAAGGAACCGCAGTTGTGCTGGCGCCGCTCCGTAAAATCAAAATTCTTCGTCCTGATACACCGATGATTTCCGTTCACGGCAAATATCACTATGAAGACACATTGGCAAAGAGCCGCGAATATGACCCATTGCGCGTTGGTATCGTCCATCCGGTTAGCCCAAGCAGCATTGAAGCCGTAGCGGATGCTGTTTCAGAAGATTTGATTATACCGGTTCTAATTGGTCCTAAAGATCGCATTCAAGCTGCTATCAAAGAAAGTGGAGTTGATGCAACCGGTTGGGAAATCGTCAATTCCGAGCACAGCCACGACTCTGCTGAAATATCCGTCAAAATGGCCGTAGCCGGTGATATTGAAGCCCTTATGAAGGGAAATCTTCATACAGACGAACTTTTGGGAGCTGTCGTCCCATCTTCTGCCGGATTGCGTACAGAGCGCCGGATTTCCCACGTCTTTCTTTTAAACGTTCCCACATATCACAAGCCGTTGATGATTACCGATGCGGTGGCCAATATTACACCAAATTTATCAGCCAAAGTTGATATTTGTCAGAACGCCATTGACCTATGGAATGTCTTGTTTGAAGAAGAGAAAAAGCGCAAACCAAAGGTTGCTATTCTTTCAGCCGTGGAAACAGTGACTGAAAGCATGCCTTCAACGCTTGATGCGGCCGCTCTTTGCAAAATGTCTGATCGTGGTCAAATCACAGGCGGCGACCTCGATGGTCCTCTGGCATTCGATAACGCAATTAGTATGGCCGCTGCTAAAACAAAGAAAATTACTTCCACCGTTGCTGGAGATGCCGATATTCTCGTTGCTCCAAACATCGAATCAGGAAATATTTTGGCCAAGCAGCTTATTTTCTTAGGTGGCGCGAATGCAGCCGGGATAATGCTTGGAACCCGCGTTCCGATCATTCTCACCAGCCGCGCCGATTCAATTAGAACACGTTTACTCTCATGTGCTGTGGCCAAAGCAATGGCTGATGCACGCAGAAAAGGAAAGATTAAGTAATGAATCAGAAATATCTTTTTGTCATCAACTCCGGTTCATCAAGCGTCAAATTTCGTCTTTTTGGATTAAGTTCGGATATTCCCCTGCTCGCACAGGGAACCGTAAATGAAATTGGCGGAGAATCAAGGTTTTCAGCAAAAACCATTAGCCGCGAAACACAGGAACTGCCCTTATGCCCGCTAAAAACGCATGAAGATGCCATAGACCACATTCTGGCATGGCTGGCTCATAATGATTTCGCACTTGAGGATATAAAAGCTGCCGCACACCGTATTGTCCACGGTGGATCACGCTTTTCCACTCCGGAATATCTGGATGAAGAAACGCTGGAATATCTACACAGCATCACTCATCTTGCGCCATTGCACCAGCCGCACAATCTGATTTCTGTTGATATTCTCGAAGATAAAGTGCCGGACATCTTGCAATACGGATGTTTTGACACGGCCTTTCATGCCAACCATGATCCTTTATTCACGCATTTTGCTCTTCCCCTTGAGATGGCGGAAGAAGGCGTGTTACGCTACGGCTTCCACGGCCTGTCCTATGACTGGATTGCATCACAACTGGAGAAAGACCACCCGAAACTGGCAAAAGGTAAAGTCGTGATTGCCCATCTTGGAAACGGTGCAAGTTTGTGTGCATTAAAAGAAGGCAAAAGCATTGATAGCACAATGGGCATGACTGCTCTTGACGGCTTGCCTATGGGAACACGCACAGGCGCAATCGATGCCGGTGCAATCATGTATATTATGGATCACATGGGCTATGATCTTAAACAGATGGAAACCCTGCTTTACAAAGAATCCGGTCTTAAAGGACTCTCCGGCATTAGCAACGACATCAAGGTTCTTTGCGAAAGCGACGATGAAAACGCTAAATTCGCTGTTGAGTATTTTGCATTTAAAACAGCGCAATATATCGCAGCAATGGCTGTATCAATCGGCGGAATGGACGCCCTTGTTTTTACCGCCGGAATCGGTGAGAACGCGACAAGCGTTCGTGAGATGATTCTCAAACATCTGGAATTCATGCCAAATTTTGAGCACCACGTTATTCCAACAAACGAAGAACGCCGCATCGCTGAAAAAATCTGGGAATATTATGCAAAAGATATTCTCGGCTCTGCAAACTCCCTGCACAAAGTAGCCGCGTTTTAGCCGCAACTAACATTTAAGCAAATTCGTCATTGCGATGAACATATGGACTAATTATCCAGTACAACCACAAAATACATTTGCCGTGTGGAAAAAAATATGATCTATAAAGATTATTATTTGTTATTTTATTATAATAATCGTAAATTAAGTGGAATATCTTAATTGTTTCAGTAGGATATTAATATATGAGAATCTAAATATGGATATTAAAAAAGTAGAGTACAATGTACCCCGTGCAGCAAAGCTTTTGAAAGCACTATCAAATGAGAAAAGACTATTGATTATTTGTGCATTGTACAAAAAAGAGAAGAGTGTAGGAGAGCTTGAAGAGATTGTTGGGTTAAGCCAGTCGGCTTTATCGCAGCATCTGGCCAAGCTTCGCCGCGATAAGATTGTGGTAACAAGACGAGAGGCACAAACAATATATTATTCAATTCTTGATGAATCTGTGGCTGTGTTATTAAAAGCTTTATGCAGCCTGTTTTGTGAGGATTAAGAATATAGCAGTTTCACTTAAGAATAATACATTTTGTTTGAGAGATTTTCTTGATTATCTGCGCATAATTTTATCACCGTAGCGAGGTAGTGTAGTCGCGTGTTATGTACTATTCTTAAGTGAAACTACCATGGCTTGTTATTGTTCAAAGTTATAATATAACTTGTCTGAATTTTTTATGTTGCGTGTAAATGTCTAGTAGTTTCGGGATTTTTTTCGATTATGCTGAATTGATCTAGCACGCATTGCGGTAGTAAATCCTCTAAACTGTCTCGTTGTAAAGCGTATACATTATCTCCGTTCGGGGTGTGTTTTTTCGGATCACCATGAGAAGAAAACAAAATAATTGACGGGCAGTGAGTCGGCCCGATCATGTGCATGGGGCCTGTGTCATTGCCAATGGCGGCATAAGCTTTATGTGCCAATGCGACGATTTGGAATAAAGAGGTCTTTCCGGTTAAATCCAGAGCGAGCGGGCAGGCTCGGCTGATTTTTTGCGTTATCTCTTTTTCCGCATCTGTGCCGAGAAGAACGATCTGATATCCTTTATCGATAAGAGCTTGCGCAGTTTTTATGTAATATCCTACAGGCCATCTTTTTTGCGGGTGCTTGGGCGAGCAACCCGGTGCTAGCAAAATGAATGGCGGCTGAAGGTCAAATGCGGAGAGATCTTCTTTGATCCAACTCATATCATTGACTATGACATCGTTTATCCCTGCCAGAGCCAGAGTTTGCCTATGTCCTTCAAAGGCTGTACCTTGCGTGCGCTGAGGTGAGTTGTTTCTATGTGAAGCACCGGAAGCAACGCCAATCCATTCAGGGTGTCTGTTATGCGGAAACAAGCGCAAATAAAGGGATGTGCGGTCGTTATTCTGTAAATCGTAAACACGGGAAAAATTCCCTTTTATCAGGCGTTTTCGTAAATTTAGCCAGCCATTGAGATCAAGTAATTTTGGCTTTGTATCCAGCCGGATATCGTCGAAATAGTTGCTGCGGTGGGCAAATTCTTCGTAAGGGCCGGTGGTCAAAAGAGTAATGTGAGCCTCTTTATGGTATTTTCGTATTGCAGCCATAGGCCCCAGTGCTTGGATAAAATCTCCCAATGCGCCAAGCTTTATAACAAGAATATGTTCTTGCGGAGGTCTTTTGTTAGGGTCTAAACCCACAGATTCGGTTATGTGATTTTTTGTCATGATTAACTATGTATCACTTACAATCCTGCTTGCCCCTTAATATCTCGGCATAAACATCCAGTATTTTCTCGGTCATTGTGTGTTTGGAAAAGTGCTTTGCGACGTGTCCCATGGAGCGAGCAGCCAGTATTGCATGTTGTGTAGGGCCGATGGATAAAACCTCTTTAATTGCTTTGGCCAAGGCATCCGAGTCGGAAGGAGGGGTAAACCATCCGGTCATTCCTCCGATAATAGTTTCTTTTGCTCCGCCGTGATCTGTGGCGATAACGGGTTTGCCCATAGATTGCGCTTCAACAGGCACGCGGCCAAAACCTTCGGGTTCGATTGAAGCGGAAACAACGATTGTTGAGAGCATGTAAGCGGCAGGCATGTCGGTGCATTGATCTACAATACGCACTCTTGCACCCAGATTTTTTTCGTTAATCGCATTTTCTAATTCTTTGCGGTAATCCCTGCGTCCTTGATCAGAGCCAATCATGACGCAAAGAATATCGTCGCGCTCAATCTTGGCCATGGCATCAATCATGACATGATGGCCTTTCCAGCGCGTAATACGTCCGGGCAGCAAAATTACATACGATCCGTCAGGAATGCGCCATTTATCTGCCAAATCAATCATGCGCTCCGGTGATACTGCGCTGGGGTGGAAGCGCTCAATCGGGATTCCGCGGTGAATTGTGCGGATGCGTGACTGGTCAATTTCGTAATTATCTCTTAAATATTGCGCAACAAAATCAGATATTGCGATGACAATTTCGCCTTTGGTCATGATGCTGTTGTAACGGCGCTTAATTTTGTTTGTGATGTTATAAGGGGCATGACATGTTGTCATAAAGTGGCAATTTGTGGCTTTGCAGGCGTACCATGCACTCCATGCCGGGGCACGACTTCGTACATGAACGATATCAACATTGTGCTTTCTGATCAGAGTCTTCAATTTTGCAATGTTACTAAGTATAGTAAGCGGGTTTTTACTATGAACAGGCATGTTGATATGCTGAGCACCGATACGCTCCAGTTCACCTATACGGTATCCGCCATGAGAAACAATTATCGATTTTGCTCCGGCATCAACAATGGCAGCGGCGGTATCAATGCATCCCTGTTCCGCTCCACCGGCACCAAGCTCGGGGATGATTTGCATAATGACGAAATTGTTATTCGCATTGTTCATGGGTTAAAAATAATAGGGTTTTTGCTCTTAGGGAAGTGCTAGGGTCTAAACTCATAGCTTTTA
>JAGLKL010000040.1 GCA_023141075.1 Alphaproteobacteria bacterium | reverse complement strand
AAGGATCCCAGTAAAACTCATCTTCCTGATCGAAGGTGATATTCACAGTATTTTCCTGATAATTATCGGGGAGAAAGTATAGGTTGTTATCAGTTTTAAGCTTAGGCATATTTTATAAATCTTATTTTTTGTAAGCTGACAGTATATAGTACCTTGTTCTAAGATAAACAACAGATAGACACTTTAACAAGTTCAACATAGAAAAATATGGTTTTAATGCCGATAAAACACAAGTTTCAGCAAATCCTCGAAATTTTTAGAAATAATGCGGATTACAGAAGATTTTCTGGGGCTTCGCTAGGCGTGCTTATCGCAAAGCTGTTGGGCGTTTTTATTGCTTTTTTTGTACAAATTCCACTGACTCGTCTGTTGGGAGCAGAGGAGTACGGTATTTACGTCTACATCCTGTCATGGGTCATGATAGCAAGCATTTTGACGAACATGGGAATGAATATGACATTTGTCAAGTACCTTCCGATCTACGTGATAGAAAAAAAATGGGCGCTGCTGAAAGGTCTTCTTGTCTTCGGACTTGGTATGGGAACAGGAGTCTATATCCTGTTAATCAGTATTGGTGCGGAAATTTTCTATGTTTTTGGCTTACAGGAAAGCTTATTCTTTCCTTTTCTTCCTGCCACCGCCTTTTTGCTTTTTCTCCTGACGATTTCCCAACTCATAATTTCTGCTCTGCGTGGATTAAAACTTGTTTTGCTTTCGGAAATAATGGAAACCATGGTTAAACCGCTTACTCTTCTCGCTTCTTTTCTTTTCTTTTTTTATTTTGTTTCCGAACAGAATGCCCACGCCGCTCTATGGGGAAATATTTTAGCCCTTTTGACAATCACAATTTTTATGGCAGTCCATTTATGGCGCAATTTACCAGAACAGGCAAAAAAGAAAGTTCCCGAATTCTCTGATAATTCTGCGTGGAGAACCTTCGCTTTTCCAATGATGCTTATGTCAGGTATGATGCTGCTGTTAAACCGTATAGATATAATCATGCTGGGAAACATCGCTGGCGCAGCAGATGCCGGGATTTATGCCATAGGATCACGTCTGGCGGGGCTAACGGCTTTCGGACTTATGGCTGTAAATACTATTCTGGCCCCCCGTATCTCTGAAATGTATCACGCCGGTCAACTAGAACGCTTACAAGATATTCTTAATTTAGCAGCATGGATGGTTTTTATATTTACATTTAGTGCCGCCATCGCGCTTGCTGTCTTGGGGCCTTTTTTGCTGCCATTGTTTGGGGATGATTTCAGCGGCGCATATATTCCGATGCTTATATTGCTTGGAGGGCAAATGGTTAATGCTCTGGCGGGATCGGTTGGTTTCCTGATGACAATGACAGGACAACAAAAAGAGGCGGCAAAAATATTGTTCATAGCGGTATTATTAAACATTGGGGGGAACTTTCTTTTTGTTCCTTTATATGGTATGGCTGGCGCGGCTATTGCTACATGTATGAGTATTGTCTTTTGGAATATTGTGTTGTTTATAAGAGTTACGAAGAACATGCATCTTAACCCTTCTATATTACCAATCAAAATTTGATGAAAAAACCAAACTTTTTTATTATTGGCGCGCCAAAATGTGGCACAACATCAATGGCCGCATGGCTTGAGACACACCCGCAAGTCTATATTTCACCACATAAAGAGCCCCATTACTTTAGCTCCGATATAAAAAAAACGCACCAGATAACACTCACAGAGTACGAGCAACTATTCTCATCGGCAAAAAATGAAAAAATTGTGATTGAAGCCTCAACTCGATATTTATATTCACAAATTGCCATAAAGAAAATACAGCAATATAATCCCGATGCTAAATTTCTAGCGATGCTTCGTAACCCTGCTGAAATGGTTATTTCGTTGCATAATCATTTATACGCCATAGGCGTTGAAACGGAAAAGGATCTAGAAACAGCATGGCATTTACAAGACATGCGTGCAAAAGGAAAGTTTATCAACCGTTTATGCACCGATCCCGATTCCCTTCAATACGGAAAAATTGCATCTTTAGGAAAGCAAATTGAGGTGTTTTTTAATGCTGTACCAATCGAAAATAGACGGGTTCTGGTTTTTGATGACCTAAAAAAAGATCCCGCCGGCGTTTATCAAGAGCTCCTTTCTTTTGCAGGACTCCAGCCA
The DNA here is from genome assembly GCA_023141075.1 of Alphaproteobacteria bacterium. Classification (GTDB taxonomy): domain Bacteria; phylum Pseudomonadota; class Alphaproteobacteria; order Micavibrionales; family Micavibrionaceae; genus UBA1672. The sequence continues at coordinate 6,830 of JAGLKL010000040.1, read as the reverse complement.
CTGGCTCCTGACGATTACAAACCCAGAAACCAGTCCTTTGCTTTTCGCTCAAGAACACTTACAACAACTATTAAAATAATGGGTGCGGCTAAAAGACAATTGGGCTTTAATAAAAGCTTTGGTATTTTAAACAGCTTATCACACTATAACAGGAAACTGAGTGCTCCCCGACCTATATCAGATAGTTTCAGGCGCGAACTTTCAGAATATTTTATGCCAGATGTTGAAATACTTGCCCGACTATTAAACAGGAATTTTAATCACTGGATTAAACAAGACAACCACTTGAATGAGAAAAATTAGACACAGGGTAACCTTATGGATTTATGCAGCAAGAAACAGTGGAGGAAAAACTGGTCCAAACAGAAGAGAAACAGCCTTTCTTTTGATCCGGACAAACCACTATTCCGGGAACAACACAAGCTGTTTAACAAATATATCCCTCAGGATCAGCATGGTCATATGCTGGAGGTCGGAGCCTATCCGGGAACCTATCTTCGCTATTTCTATGATTATTTTGGTTACAAGCCTTCAGGTGTAGAATATGTTAAGTCCTGCGCCTCCGAAGCGGCAAAGCTATTAAAAAAAGAAGGAGTTCCCGGCACTATTCTTCACAGAGATTTTTTTACCATGGATCTAAATGACTCTCCCGCAAAAGAGGGTTGGGATCTAACTGTTAGCTTTGGTTTTGTGGAGCATTTCGAAGATTCAACAGACGCAGTTGCTAAGCATATCGAACTAACACGGTACGGCGGACTCATCATTATATCAATTCCAAATCATGCCGGTTTTAACGGCTGGATCTTGAAAAGAATTGATAAGGAAAAATGGAAACAGCATAATAAAATGTCACTAAGAAGCCTAGTTGATGCTGTTCAGCGCAGCGGAAAAAACGAAGTACTTTACAGCGGCTATGTTGGCCATATCGGTTTCTGGAACACTGGACTTTACTCATTGATACACAAACGCTATAGAAAGCTATACCCCTTTGTACGGGCGCCCCTCTGGCTGATTGAATCTCTTGGGCAATGGTGTGTGCCAAACAATCGCTGGACCTCACCGAATTCCTTGGTAATCCTCCGTAAAAACAAAGATGAAGCAAAATAATAGAAAAACATGACGGAGCCCGGCAAGAGTAAAAAACCTGTTAAAGTTATCTACATCGCCTCTTTTTCCCGGAGCGGTTCGACGGTTCTGGACACAGTTTTGGGCAACCAGCCACAAGTTGCAGGGCACGGCGAACTTATGCGTCTAGCTACAAGTGGATGGATGAAGAATGAGTATTGTTCCTGTAGCGAGCCGGTTAACGCGTGCCCGTTTTGGAGAGAAGTTTATGCGCATTGGCATAAAAAGACAGGGGGAAAACCGGAAGACTATGCCGTTCTTCAAGATCGATTTGAACGTTTTCGACGCCTACCAATTCTATTAAAAGAGCATTGGAAACCTTCTCGTGATTTTAAGGAATATGCAGAAATGACTGTCGCTATGTTCCAAGCTGTTCAGAAAGTAAGCGGCTGTAATATCATTGTCGATTCTTCGAAATACCCGTTTCGAGCGTTAGCATTATCAATGATCCCCGATATAGATCTGCGTTTAATTCATCTTGTCCGGAATTCACACGCTGTTGCATGGTCAATGGCCAAGCCCTATAAAAAAGATGCCAAAATTGGTATAGAAAAAAATATGAAGGGAGTTTCTGTGATCAAGACAGCGTTACTCTGGAACCTCGTCAATACCCAAATTTCCTGGCTTCGAAAACAGTTACCTAAAAATAAGTCTGTTTTGTTGCGTTATGAACATTTCACCGAATCTCCAAAAACTGCTCTAAAAAGCCTGTCTCAAGTGTTAGAACTGGATATGCAGCCATTACTAAACAAAATAAATAACGAGGAAGCCTTTCAAATTAAACATTTTATAGCGGGCAACAGGCTTCGTATGAATAAAGAAATATATTTACAAAAGCACATAGAATGGCGTAGAGAAATGCCAATATCAGACCAACGAAAAGTTAATATACTCACAGGATTTTTGCTAAAACATTATGGATTCAGAGCATGATAAAGTTCGGCTTTCACAGCATCAAACAACTGTCTTTTAAAACACTGAACAGTTTTACAGGGCGGCGACAATTTATTGCACTTGATTTTTATGATCAGATGGGCGATCTGGACTGGAACTTAAGAAACGAGGTTCAGGAGCGCATGTTATCGCGGTTTCCAACAGTAGATGGTATTTTTAAATATACGTTTAGCAACCGTTTCGAAGAATTCGATGATCAAGCAGAACAGGTCATTAAGGACAATTTTCCAGACAAAAATATTTATCATCTCAAGGTTCACGACGTAGGAGTCTCCGACGGGCGAACAACATTGTCTTTTTTTGAAAGACTTAAGAAAAAATATCCCGATACACTAGAGTTTTTAGCAACAGATTATGCGCCTTATATTTATTCTGTGCGGCGAAAAAAAAATGGGAGGATGCGCCTTCTCGTTGATAAGGAAGGCAATTTGTTACAATTAATTGCACCGCCCTTTGTTTTTAATATTCCGCGCAAGGAAAGCGCTGTTTTATATCCGCTGAACCATATTATCAGGATTATGCTGGAGCAGCTTTTTGCCAAGCCTCTATTGAAACAATATAAAAAGGACAAGAAAGAAGGGCTATATATCAAGAAAATAGCTTTGATAGTACCCGAATGCCAAACGGCTATAGATAACAACACCAGCTTTCATTTTGATGAACAGGATATTATGCTTCCATTGCCTCAGAATTTTAACATTGTTCGCGTAATGAACCTTTTAAATAAAAGCTATTTTAACGATAATAGCCTGCAAAAGGCTATTATGAATGTTTACCAGTCATTAAATGAAGATGGGTTGTTTATCGTCGGATCCAACAAAGAGCGTGGAGCCACAGTCAATGGTGCCATTTATAAAAAATCAGGGGGGAAAATAACATGCATTCTGGTATCGGGCGAAAGCGCCCCTGTACACGACATAATCATGAAAACCAAGTTCGACTAAGGAACATCTTCTTTAAATCTGGATATGTTTCCATGGAAGGGCACCCTTCCATAAAATCTATGCTCTTGTCACAACGGCCAGACTAGTTGCATTTGACTCTAGTTTTGTTGGCCACGGCAAGTTTCCTAGCGGTTTAACATAAATATCATTGCCCTCTTTTTTTACACGATCTAGAGCTCGAAAAGGTCCGGCGATAATATGTCCATTCGAAAAAAGCTGTTTTGCTTCCGGATAATAATCATGAAGCAAAATGACTCCATTCGGATTCAAAAGGGTGAGAGCAATAGAGACTTCTTTATATACTGCTTGAGAGGAATGGTCACCGTCCAGAAAAATAAAGTCGAATTTTTTATCTGTATCTCTCATAAAATCAAGCGCTGGAGATGCCTGAAAGTCTATATAATCGAGGCTACCTAGCTTCTTTGCAAACTCCCGGGGAGGCATTTCCAAACCCAGCTTCTTCCAAGGGGCATGTTCTGCGTTTACATCCAGTATATCAACCGTAGTAACAATTGAATCGGAAGAGATATTCTTGAGGGCACGAGAGATATACAATGTAGAAGCGCCTATATGAGTACCAACTTCAAGAACTTTTTCCGGTTTTAGAGCTGTAATAAGGCAATAAAGTGCTCGCCGATCACCGGAGTTTATTCCGTCAAAAATATAGTCCTCACCCAATATGCTTGTGATATTTTCATGATCACTGTTCCATGTTTTTTCTATTTCCTTATCTGAAAATATAGTAGAAAGATCTATATCATTGGCACGTTTCAAATGAGAGCTATCAAAACCCTGCTCTGGAACAATACGCAACCTCCGTCTATCACGGATATCTATAGCTGTCTGTAATACAGGCCTTGGAACAATTTTCTTAATTAGTTGCTTCATCAATTCTCATTCTCTTCTTCATTGCGAGAAAAAACATATTCAGCACAGCCACATCCAAATAAGCCCATCGCCTTAACCGGCGTGACATTATATTCAGACACAACCTTAAAACCAAGCCCACAGAAGAAATTTTTCATTTCATCGGAGGTAGCCGATTCATAAGGATAACCTCCCAGCCAGTCAATCATATCGTGCCAAAAGTTCATGCCACGGAAACTACGGTATGTCTTCACGTACTTTATGGGGTTTTTCCCCTTTAGTGAAATCCCAACGAGATACAGCATCGAAAATAATAATGTTATCGGAAATTGTAAGAGAGACGGCAGCCGGGAGTATATTGATTTTTCAACACGCCAAAATCCGCACAATGGAGACTTCTTATATATTGCAATGACGATTTCCCCATCCGCAGCGACGAATTCAGCCGCTTTCTTTATCGCGCCCCACATATCGCCAGTATGATGCAACACCCCCCAACTGTAAACAATATCATACTTATCTTGCTCATTCGCAGGAATCGCATCAAAAATGCTTTTTTCTTCGATTGTTACAGGCGCATCGTGGGCATAAGAAGAAAGAAGTTTTTGGGTCGTTTGAACACTAACAGGGTCAATATCAAAAGCAGAAACTTTTTTTGCGCCCAACCTTATGGCCGCGAGGGAATGCAGCCCAGAGCCACAACCTATATCTAAGAAACTTTTATCATCAAGCGATATTCCCTGAACAATACGACTGAGATTTTCTACAGCTTCATCAATCTCACGATTTGAAACTATATTAGAGAACTTTTCCCAGTTATCGCCGAAGGCAAATCTGTGTGCTGTCTTTGTTGTCATAGGAAGGATGGATACATGTTTCTCTGGAAAAACACAATATCTATTGATAAACTGCCGCCATGTGTGGCATTGCGGGTTTTATAGATTTACAGCAAAACAAGGACAAGGCAGCCCTGTCATCTTTAGTTTCCGATATGAGCAATACCTTAATTCATCGGGGACCAAACGGATCGGGTATATGGATAGATGAAAAAGCCGGTCTGGCCCTCGCGCATAGGCGCCTTGCAATTTTAGATTTAAGTGATGCCGGTCATCAGCCCATGCTATCTGACAGTGAGCGTTATATTATTATTTTCAACGGCGAAATTTACAATTTTCTTTCTCTCAAAAAACGATTGGAAAGAAATGGTCTGAAATTTCGTGGCACGTCTGACACAGAAGTTCTTCTCGCCGCCATAGAAGAATGGAGCCTTGAAAAAACGCTACATGAAATTAACGGCATGTTTGCCTTTGCCGTATGGGATAGAAAAGAACAAATACTGCACTTGGCCCGCGACAGAATGGGGAAAAAACCGATTTATTATGGTTGGTGCGGCAAAGCCTTTCTTTTCGCCTCTGAACTTAAAGCCTTTCGAGCTCACCCCTCTTTTTCTCCTGAAATAGATCGTGATGCCCTTGCCGTTTATACGCGCCATAATTATGTACCAGCACCCTGGTCAATTTATAAGGGCATATACAAGCTTCCCCCTGCCTCATTCTTATCATTTCCTCTGAAAACAGGGATCGAAACAGCTCCACAGAAATACTGGGATATTACTCAAATTGCTGAAAACGGATGTCGGAATCCGATAGACGTCTCCTTTGAGACAGCTTTGGAAGAACTTGATGTCATTTTAAGCAATGCCGTAAAAGAACGCATGATCTCAGATGTCCCTCTGGGATCTTTTTTATCGGGGGGAATCGACTCATCTCTCATTTCGGCAATCATGCAAAAGCATGCATCTAACCCTATAAAGACCTATTGCATTGGCTTTGAAGAGGCCGGCTATAACGAGGCAAAGGATGCAAAGAAAATCGCTGCCTACCTTGGGACAGATCATACTGAACTTTATGTTACGGCCAACGAGGCGCGGAATGTAATTCCTGACCTTCCCTCTATTTTTGATGAGCCCTTTGCTGACCCTTCCCAAATCCCGACATATCATGTTTCAAGACTTGCACAGAAACATGTGACTGTTGCTCTGTCCGGTGACGGAGGAGATGAGGGGTTTGCAGGATATAAACGCTATCATATGGCTCAAAAGCTGGGAAATGCACTTTTCAAGATTCCTTCCCCTATCCGTTCCTTGCTCGCGGGGACTCTACAAAACATCCCCACAACGAGGCATATCCAAAAACTCTCTGAAGTCATGACCGCTTGCGACAAAGATGATCTATACAGGCTTCTGATGTCATACTGGAAAGAGTCTGGAAGACTGCTTACTACCGGGAAAGAACCATTAGTAGCTATGAATGATCCGGCACAAAAGCCGGACATAGATAACTTCATTAACAGAATGATGCACCAGGACATGCGAGCATATCTTCCCGACGATATTCTTGTCAAAACCGACAGGACGAGCATGGCCGTTTCTCTTGAAACCCGAGCCCCTCTCCTTGATTATAAAGTCATAGAATATGCTTGGAATCTTCCTCTGCACATGAAGATACAGCATGGCGAGGGGAAATATATTTTGCGATCTTTGTTAGAAAGCTATATCCCCAAACCCCTTTTCGATAGACCAAAACAAGGCTTTGGCATTCCCCATGGACAATGGCTACGGAATCCTCTACGCGAATGGGCAGAAGCTCTTCTTGATGAAAAAAGATTAGAGCAAGAAGGCTTCTTTAATCCAGCTCCAATACGACAAAAATGGAAAGAGCATTTATCCAGAAATAGAGATTGGAGCTATCAAATATGGGGAATCCTGATGTTTCAGGCATGGCATGAAAGATGGTGTAAATAACACTGCCCTCCCGTCAATATCTCAATATGGCTTTGTTGCAAAGAATCTATACTTTTTGTTAAATTACTTAAGGGGCTGTCGTAGATAAGTTACAAATCGCACCATAATTTGAGCGTTTTTAACTGCTCTTTATGTGA
>JAGLKL010000004.1 GCA_023141075.1 Alphaproteobacteria bacterium | reverse complement strand
CCGATATTGATCTGGAAAAAAGATGCATTATGCTCAAGAACGTTGAACTATTCCAGATGTGATAAAAAATGAACAAACTTACTACAATTATATTTGATTTCGACGGCGTTACCGTTAACACAGAAGACACCTTTGCCGGATTTGACTGCAAACTCATTAACACCTATCTGGAAAAAGCCAACCTCCCCCCAACACTCAAACCTTCGGATGTACGTCAACTCGCCGGTATTCCGGGTGCAGATAAGTTAATAAAAATCGGCATGCTTCTAGACAAAGATATGACCCCCTACATCGAAGACTACACCGCCGAGCGCAATGAAAAACGCAAAACATTATTTGCCGATTGCAAAATTCCACTATGCAAAAATATAGAAGTCCTGCTCAAAAAGCTTGGCAAACAACACAGTGCATTAGCAACCAACAAGATAAAAGAGAAACTCAACCGGGATCTTGAATATATGGGACACAAAGATATCTATGACATTATCATTACCTGTGACCCGCCAATGCGCCGCAAACCTGAACCTGATATAATTCTGGAGGCCATGAAGCGCCTAAAAGCAATACCTGAAGAATGCGCCTATATCGGAGATAACCCTAGTGACATGATTGCCGCAAAAGCCGCAAAAGTCACCCCTATCGGCTTTGTCACAAAAGAACTAAACAACAAACACAAACGCGCACAACTCCTCAAAGATGCCGGAGCTATGCTCATAATTGATGACTTTGAAGACCTAATCCCTTATATAAAATAATATGCCAAAGAAGAAAGCCAACTGGCACGCAAACTTGATGACTTTATTCCCGGAGATGTTCCCCGGTTCACTTGGTTTGTCTCTAAGCGGCAAAGCGCTGGAGAAAGGCTTATGGTCATATAAGTGCACCAATATCCGAAATTTTGGCAAAGGCGTACACAAAGCCGTTGACGACACACCATTTGGCGGCGGCGCAGGCATGGTCATGCGCCCTGACATTATTGAAGACGCACTGCTAACCATAAAAAAACCGGGTCGAAAAATATATATGAGTCCGCGCGGAAAGACGCTCACTCAAAACCTTGTCGAAGAACTGGCTAACACAAAAACACTCACCATCTTGTGTGGACGCTATGAAGGCGTAGACCAGCGCCTCCTTGATGCCTACGACTTTGAGGAGATCAGCGTCGGTGATTACATCCTTTCAGGCGGAGAACCGGCTGCCATGATCCTGATGGATGCGTGCATTCGCCTACTTGATGGCGTTATGGGCAATGAAACCACGCCAAATGAAGAAAGCTTCGCAAGCGGCCTTCTTGAATACCCCCACTACACCCGACCGGCCAAATGGAAAGATGCAAACGGCACACTGCACACCATTCCCGAGGTTCTGGCTACAGGCCACCACAAAAACATCGATCAATGGCGCCTCGAACAATCCGAATCCATTACCCGCCAGCGCCGTCCTGATTTATGGAAAAATTACTTCGGCAAAAGAACAAAAAGCTATAAATAGAATGAATTATTTGCTTGTCTTTTCTCCCGGCTTCATATAAAAAGACGCGGAGTTGAAACTGGCTCTGACCTTAAGGGTTCAATAAAAAAGATAAAGAATCCGCTTCTATGCAAAGCTCCCGAAACAAAGCATAAACAAAATCGGGCTTCATATAATGGGATTACATAAAAAGGTACAAGCAAATGAATACACTACAAAAATTTGAAGCGAAACAACTGGAAAAACTTCAATCCGCCAAAGATGTTCCCAATTTCGGCCCCGGTGATACAGTTAAAGTCAACGTAAAGGTTAAAGAAGGCTCCAGAGAGCGTCTCCAAGCCTATGAAGGCGTATGCATCTCCCGTCATGGCTCCGGCATTAATGAAAGTTTCACGGTTCGCAAAATCAGCTACGGCGAAGGCGTAGAGCGTGTATTCCCGGTATGGAGTTCACGCATTGAGTCAGTTAAACTGGTACGCCGTGGTTCTGTACGCCGCGCAAAACTATACTACTTGCGAGACCTCCGCGGTAAATCTGCCCGTATTTCCGAGCGTACCACCGGCCACAGCATTGAGGCAAAACCGGAAAAAGCTAAAAAAGCCGCTAAATAATTCAGACTAATGAATAACCCCGCCGCAAGGGACACGGGGAATAAATCCCAAAGAGATTTAAAGAATTCAAGTGCTTAGGGTCTAAACCCTAATTTATCATGCCCGGAGCAGTTTTGACGTCAGGCTCTGCCTGTTCAGGCGAAATGACCCCAAGTAAGACAGCAGCAGGATAAATCTCCTCACGCTGAGTTTTTACATCTTGTTCAAAAGCCTCAACATCACAAACCATTTCATTCAACCGTGAAAAACCACAACCTATATCACTACTCGATTGAGCCTTATCCGGGTTAGAAGCAGCGTAGTTGATATCGTTTTTGAATTTATCATAATCCACAACCCTTCCTGTGGATTTGAGAGTATCCAACTCCTCTCTTGTACAATAAACAACAGCATCTAATTTCACATCCCCAGTTCCGCGATCTTTCACAACAGGCTGATGAATTAAACCACCATTCTCATTTTCAGCTATCAACACTGGAGCTGACAGAAATTTGTACGGAATTTTTTCCCCTTCAGCCCCTTCTCTATCATAGTCATATGGCAAAGCCTCTCCCATACTGTGCGGCAAAACCTTCAAAAGACTGTTTTGAGCTTCTAAAGTTTTCCATTGTCCGGGTATCTCTTCCATATCCTGCTGAATAGCCTTTATCCGGTGCTCCATCCCCAATTCAATACCTACAATAGGAGCACTAGACGTTGTGTTTCTCACGTTATCATCAATCAAATCATGGCAAGCCTTATAATGCTTGATATCTATAACATCGAGCTTCTCAGAAACTGTTTCAGGCTTTTCACCCTTCCCAACAGCAGCAATATAATTCTCTAAAGACGCAGTATCCGAATTCAAATCCCACTCTTTATCCTTAAGCATGCTATCAAATTCCTCTTTAGTATACGACTTGATCGCATATCCCGTTTCGGAATCTGAAGTTATCTTGTTGAAAAGCTGTTTTAACACACCGGGTTTATCACCGGGTTTATACAAAAAAGTATCGGGTTGACTAACCACAACATGATCAGCGGTTCTCCCAAGAACCACTAAAACTTTACTTTCATCGAAAGGCGGAGGATCAGAACTCTTTGGCTCCGTCAAAATTTTTTCTTCTTCAATGCTTTTGAGATAGCTATCCAGATTTTCAAAAGTACCTTGATCACTCATATCATCACCCGTTTTATTTTTATTTTTTTACACCAAACACACCAATGCGCATTTTCACGTTATTTTTCGTCTGGTATTATTCACTGCATGATATGATGCCCGAAAATTGCTATAAAATGCAAACAAAAACGCCGAGTTTATAGACAAAACGTCTATTTCGCTTTATATGCTATTAGGGTCAGTATCTATTAATATTTTTTTAAAACAAAGACTTCCAGAGAAATTTGCGAGTATGCTATGAAACCACGCACCTTATACCAGAAAATATGGGATGATCACATTGTCGATCAATCAGCAGATGATGGTACCTGTCTGATTTACATTGATCGCCATCTGATCCACGAGGTCACTTCTCCGCAAGCCTTTGAGGGCTTACGTATGGCCGGACGAAAAGTACGTTGTCTGGAAAATACACTGGCCGTTATGGATCATAACGTTCCAACCACAGACCGCTCTTTGCCTATTGAGGAAAAAGACAGCCGCATCCAGATCGAAACCCTGCGCAATAACTGTAAAGACTTTGGTGTACAACTCTTTGACCTGATGGATAAGCGTCAGGGAATCGTCCACATTATTGGCCCGGAGCAAGGCTTTACCCTGCCCGGCATGACCATCGTCTGCGGTGATTCCCACACCTCTACTCACGGAGCATTTGGCGCTCTGGCTTTTGGCATAGGCACTAGTGAGATTGAACACGTTCTAGCCACCCAGACACTAATCCAGAAGCCTTCCAAAAACATGCGCATTAGCGTAAATGGCAAGCTCGGCACAGGCGTTACAGCCAAAGACATTATCTTGTCCATTATCAGTAAAATCGGTACTGCCGGTGGAACAGGCTATGTTATCGAATATGCAGGCGATACAATCCGGAATCTCTCGATGGAAAGTCGCATGACCATTTGCAATATGTCCATAGAAGCCGGTGCACGCGCCGGACTTATTGCCCCTGACCAGACAACCTTTACTTATATTAAAGGCCGCCCCATGGCTCCCAAAGGCGAAAACTGGGATAAAGCTGTGGCCTACTGGAAAACGCTCTATACTGATGAAGACGCAACCTTCGATAATGAAATCTCACTGCAAGCAGAGGAAATTTCTCCTACTGTCACGTGGGGGACATCCCCCGAAGACGGGGTTCCCATTACCGGAAGCGTACCCGCACCGCAAGATTACGACAATCCCAACAAACAAGCAGAAGCACAGCGCATGCTGGAATATATGGGGCTTGAGCCAGGCACCAAGATGCAGGACATTACCATTGATAAGGTCTTTATAGGCTCATGCACAAATGGACGCATTGAGGATCTACGCGCCGTTGCTAAAATCGTCAAAGGCAAGAAAGTCGCCGATAATGTCGAAGCCATGGTCGTACCCGGCTCCGGCCTTGTCAAAGCCCTTGCCGAGCAGGAAGGCATCGCCGATATCCTCAAAGAAGCAGGATTTGACTGGCGAGAACCGGGATGTTCCATGTGTTTGGGTATGAATCCGGATCAACTCAAGCCCGGCGAGCGATGCGCCTCCACCTCTAATCGAAATTTTGAAGGACGTCAGGGACGCGGAAGTCGCACACATCTTCTCTCACCGGCTATGGCCGCAGCAGCAGCAATAACAGGAAAACTAACCGATGTTAGAGAATTTTAGAAAACGCTCTGATTACAACATGGACTGGCCGGAGAGTTTTGACTTTGAAACCGATGAAACCTGCCAGACCATCTTCCGGCCTTTTATCGAAGAACAACTGGAAGAACTCAAAGCCTATGACAGTAAACGCCCGGATGATATCACTTATATATTCCACGAACACACCGGGCGCGTAGCCACGGACATGGAAAATACATGCCTCTATATGGGTTTAAGCGATAAAGTAACAAAGAATATGTATTGGGCCATCCTTCCCCATGACATCGGAAAAAAAGAACTACCCGTTGAAATTTGGGACACAATAGAAAAACCAAATGATGAGCTACGAACCAAGCGCCGCACCCACACGCTCATAGGCGCCGAGCTTGTCGAAAAACGCTTTAAAAACGTTGATCATCCGTTTAAAACTCTGATGATAGATATTATGCTCCACCACCACGAGCAAATAGACGGTAACGGAACTCTGTCTATATTAGCAAAAGAACTTTCCAAACCGGCACGCCTAAGCGCGATCGTCGATGCCTATGACGGCTGGCACATCTGGCGTCCGCATTACGAAGATAGAGACATCTCCATTCCCGGCGTTCTCAAACGCATGCGCGAGAAAAAAGGCTCGACCTTTTTTGACATGGCTCTGGCAGAACCGTTTTTTAATATGAAATTGAAAGAACACAACCAATCAGGGGTTAGGACCCATTAATTATGAACAATACAACAATATCAAAACTCTTCATCCTCTTTATTACATGCATAGCTCTATGCACAATGATGAACAGCGGGGCTTTCGCACAAGATAAAAATACAGAAACCGCAGCAGAGCTTCCCCAAAAGACCGAAGAAACCAAAATTCTTCCCACAAAAGAAACTTTTCTCGCAGCATGGGAAGTTCATCAAAGAAACTTGCCAACAACAGTGACCTTAGAAAAAACCAATGAACCGGGCATTTATAACTACGAGACAACCCTGTTTCCCTATAAAGGCAAGCTTAAAATCAACAACATACTCATTAGCAAGGATATCTATTATTACGGAGATTATGACCTCAATCTGGAAGATGCGTTAAAGGGCGTTGTTGAAACCGAACTTCCAGACCTTCAGGATAAAAAAATGTACGATCTTTATCCCTATAGCAACAACATATGGAAAAATCAAAATTTCCTTTTCTACAATGGGTGCGCCGGGAAATGGCTCAACATAGAGCAATGGCGCGAAATACAGAAATCCAACACCCGTGCCTCGCAAGAAACCCTTACTCAAAATCAATTGATTGCAGATTTCTTGCCCCTTGTTTTTCTTATTCCGTTTCTGCTACTGCTCCTATGGTGGGCAAAAAGACAACAAAAAGCACAAATGACCAAATTTGACCTTTCTCTGGAACGACAAGAAAAATCTATGGCATTGCAGAAAGAATCTATGGCATCGCAGAAAGAATCTCTGGAATTGCAGAAAGAACTGGTCGAATTATTGCGCCGGAATAAATAATCCAGAATAAATAATCCAGAATAAATAATAAGGAAAAGCGACAATGGAACCTTTTACAAAACTAAGTGCCACAGCAGCCCCGCTGGACATGATTAACGTCAACACAGATGTCATCATTCCCAAGCAGTTCTTGAAAACTGTCAAACGCACAGGACTGGGCGTGAGCGCATTTTACGACATCCGCTATAATGAAGACGGTAACGAAAATCAGGATTTCGTCCTTAACAAACCTGAATATAAAGGCGTACAAATCCTGATTACCGGGGAGAATTTCGGCTCTGGCTCTTCGCGCGAGCACGCCCCATGGGCTATTTTGGATATGGGTATACGCTGCATCATTGCCCCTAGTTTTGCAGACATCTTTTATAATAACTGCTTTAAGAACGGAATCCTGCCTGTTACCCTGCCACAAAAACAAGTCAGCGCCCTGATGGAAGAGGCAAAAGCAACCCCGGATGCCATATTTGAAATTGATTTGGAAAACCAAACAGTTACATGCGGCGACAAGCATTCCTACAGCTTTGAGGTAGAGCCGTTCCGCAAACATTGCCTGATGGGCGGGATAGATGATATTGACTTAACGCTACAAAAAGAAGCCGTTATCGCAAACTTCGAAAAAAAACTTAAAAGCGAAAAACCTTGGATATAATAAGGAAAAATACAATACCATGACGACATCATATAAACTTAAAATCTTAGCCGGTGACGGCATTGGCTCAGAAATCGTAGGCGAAGCACATAAGGTTATTGATTGGATAAACAGCGCCACAGATTTGAGAATAGAGACCTCAGAAGGCCTTCTAGGCGGCTGTTCTACGGACGCTCATGGTGTCCCCTTAACCGATGAAACACTGAACGATTGCAATAACTCTGATGCTATCCTGATGGGCGCTGTCGGCGGACCAAAATGGGACGGCAAAGTTGCTTATGACGTACGCCCCGAAGCCGGTCTGCTTAAACTCAGAAAATCCCTAGACCTATACGCCAATCTTCGCCCTACAAAAGTCATAGACGCGCTCATCGATTCTTCCTCCCTCAAACCAGAAATCGTCAAAGAGCTGGACATTATGATTGTGCGCGAACTCACCGGCGGCCTGTATTTTGGCACGCCGCGCGGCATTGAAGACCTTAAAAACGGCGAACAACGCGGCTTTAATACCTGTTCCTATACAACATCTGAAATTGAACGCGTAGCCCGCGTAGCCTTCGAACTGGCCGGAAAGAGGAACGGTAAAGTCACTTCTTGCGACAAAGCCAATGTGTTGGAAACCAGCAAACTCTGGCGTCAGGTTGTTATAGATCTCCATGAAAGAGAATATAGCGACATTGAACTAGATCACATATACGTCGATAACTGCGCAATGCAACTCGTACGTGATCCCCGACAATTCGATGTGATTGTCACCGACAACCTGTTTGGCGACATTCTATCCGACGAATCAGCCATGCTGACCGGTTCTTTAGGAATGCTCCCATCGGCCTCAATGGGCAATGAAGGAACACCTTATCTATATGAACCCATCCACGGCAGTGCCCCGGACATAGCTGGGAAGAATATCGCTAACCCGCTTGCAACCCTACTGAGTCTTGCCCTTTGCCTACGTTATTCCTTCAATAGGAACGATCTGGGACAAAAACTTGAAGACGCAATTTCAACCGTACTTGACGATGGCTTGCGCACAAGCGATATTATGGGTACGGCAAAAAATTGTAAACAAGTCAGCACAAGCGAAATGGGCGATGCAGTTATCGTCAAACTTGGTGCTATGTAACAAAAAATTTAGCTATAAGAGAGGATTATCATGATTGCAAGTTTTATCGTTTTACTCTATCTGTCCGGCATTATCAGCTCAAGCAGCGCTATAACCTCCCTTTATATGGCCGGTATCCTGCTAATCCTTGCCGAAATAGGTGTTGTTTCCTTTGGCCTAATCGCCCTCAATGGCCTGATCGCACTTTACGCTGCTTATACGATCCAAAGCGGAAGTGACATGATTTTCGGCCTGAGCATCGGATGGCCCATATTCTTTGGTATAGTTATGGTTGAGATATCCATTATCCTGACCATCATTGCCGTACATATGCGCCTACGCAAACAAAAACATGCCAGCGGCACTGAAAGTATGATCGGCGACAAAGCCACTGTTATCGAATGGAGTGGATGCACAGGAAGAGTTCGTTATCAAGGAGAAATCTGGAAAGCACGCTCTGAACAAGACCTAATCGTAGAACCAGACCAACAGGTCACCATCAAAACCGTCAATAAACTGGATTTGATCGTTAATAATAGCACAGAATGACAAACCTTTATTTAAACCCGTAAGGGTGCACGCAGAATGAATGTAATTAATAGATACTAACCCTAACTTAAGGAGATTTAACCATGCCCTTTATTATCCCGTTTCTAGTATTTCTCGTTATCGTCTTGTTTGCCTCAATCCGCATTATTCAGGAATATGAGCGCGGTGTAATCTATACGCTTGGACGCTACACCAGTAATCGCGGCCCCGGCATTCAGATCATTATTCCCGTCCTGCAACGCGTCTTGCTGGTTGATATGCGTATTCGCACCGTTGATGTACCCTCACAAGATGTAATATCCAAAGATAATATCTCGGTTAAAGTCAATGCAGTTCTTTATTACCGCGTCATAGATCCGGGTATGGCAATCAACAAAGTTGAAAATTTTGTCATGGCAACCAGCCAACTGGCACAAACAACCCTACGCTCTATTCTTGGAAAACACGAGATGGATGAAATGCTTGCCAAACGCGATGAACTCAACAGCGCTATTCAAGAAATTCTCGACCAACAAACCGAAGGCTGGGGTATCAAAGTCACCAACGTAGAAATCAAAAACGTTGATATCGACCAAACCATGGTACGCGCCATTGCGAAACAAGCAGAGGCCGAACGTGAGCGCCGGGCAAAAATCATTAACGCCGAAGGCGAACTACAAGCCGCGCAAAAGCTTGACGAAGCCGCTGCTATTCTTGCCAGACGCCCAGAAACAATGCAACTGCGCTATCTTGGTACAATGGCAGAGTTCACCAACGCCAAAGGCAATACTATTGTTCTGCCACTGCCCATGGATTTATTAGGCGGCCTTACAAAACTGGCTGGAAAGTAATACAGGCCTTTGAGCAAACAGCGTTTTATTTGAGTTAGGCACGAGGAGCGTGGCGTATAAGTTAGTACGTAAGCGACAAAGTAACGACAATCAAATGAAACAACGGCAGATCAAAAACAAAAAAAGAGCCTGAAATATTTCAGGCTCTAATTTTGTTTACGGATTTAGACTTAGTTAATCCGAGCCGCAATGCTACAATCTAAAGTACCAGATGCTTCTAAATATCCAGTAGCGCCACCACAAGCGGCAACATTATCAGCAACGACAGATCCTGTTGTTGGGATACCATCATCAAGCTTACGATCAATCCGACCGGCCTGAAGCTGGATTAAACCCGAAGCCGCTGCGTTACCTTCAATCGCGACAACAGCATAACGTCCAGCTCTTGCGGTTGTTGACATACCCAAGTTACCTGTCGCAGCAAGCTGACCAACGGTAATCTCGGAACCGCGAATATCGGCTGCCATACCATCAGTCGTTGGGCTACCTACTAGAAGATCTGCTGCGTTAATGTGAGCAAAGAACAATATAGTTTCAGAACCTGCAGCGGGATCAATAAACGGCGCATTATCGAGTTGATTGTTACCATTTCCATTATTCGCAATACCTGGTAAACGAGTGCTTGCATCAATCATATCACCTGCAAGCGCATCATACATATCCTGGAATGTTGAAGACGCCGCATCGACAGCTTTAATTTGTGAAATCGTCGCATTAACGCGAGCGTTTTCTATCATTTCTTGGCCTTTCAGGATCCCACCGATCAATAAACCGATAATCACCATCACCACAGCCAATTCAACGAGGGTAAACCCCCTATTATCACGGAAGTGTGTATTCATAATTTTCTCCTTAGAAAAACATTGTGTAAAAGTTGAAATTAAATATTGAGAGTTTGCACAGAACGTGCTGACCATCACTCGCGAATCATACACGTCTTTTAATCTCAATAACAGTCCCATTATTACAAGTGTGACATTTTTCCCTAAAAAAACCCTTAATTTTCAGCACCTTACCGCTCATGCTAACAAAATGAGTAATCAATATAACAAATCGTTAACAACCGCGTGGTTTGTTAAGGTTCTGTTAATATATTCTGATGTGAGATTATTTGAATAAGACGGTCAGAAAACTACTATATACAAACATAAATATTCGTTTTTTGCTCTCCACCTACAGGTTTTTTTCCAGCCATATTGCTGAAAAAGTGAACCTTCATTAGCTTACGCAAGCGGTCTTATTGCGCAGATGAAACATTCAGTAAAAAATTACACCCTACTATATTACCAACCACTGTCAAAAAACGTGAGAAGATAACAAACATAAACCACAGAAAGAAAAAGACTGCCATCCGCAATCTTATAGTCGTTTTTGATTATTTTAGAAGAATTTTTGACTACTTGATCACGTTTTTACGATAACTGCTGGGACTTTGTCCGACTATTTCCTTAAACACCCGGTTAAAAGAAGGGACAGAATTAAACCCACCCTCTTCTGAAACTATTTTGATACTTGCCTTGGTATCCAAAAGCAGACGCTTTGAATCCTCCACTCGGTGTTCGTTTAACAACTGGGGAAAAGATTTGCAAAAATGCGTGTTTATCACGCGCGAAACAACTCCTTCCGACACACCAAGCTCCCGCGCCATATCCGAACGCGAATAAGTCGGTTCATGATATATTTTATCTAATGCAAGAAGCTCCTCTATGCGCCGCGCCAAAGCCTTGTCTTCTTCGCTCAATGTCTCCTGTTTGCCTTGATAAGGCAAAAACAAAGCGACAGGATAAATACGCAACAAACTGGTTGAGACCAGATATACAAAAGAAAGCCCCAAAATCGTGCGCAACAAAGACACATCTACACTGACACCATAGCCACTACTATACAACGTGGTTAGCCCCAAAAACGCAACATTGACAATAATCAGCGTCAAAATCAACCAATAGCGCTCCTTCCCGGCTTTTTGATTCAAAAGATCGGAAAACAACGTACGGCGCGTCCATATCATAAGCAAACTGACAGCTCCGGCAATAACACCGGTCACATTTAGCCAGCTATATAAATCAGGGCATTCTTCATCCCCATGACACACCCCTTGCGTATACGCAGTAGCTGCATAGGAAGCCACCAAAGCGACAGGAACCACCGACAATATCAACCAACTCCCCAAAGATGGCAAAGAATGTATTTGCGACATTTGAATAATCAAAAGCACACCAAGCGGCGCAATAAGAACCCAAGCTACCCAACTAAATACGTCATAATGCGGAGAAAAATCAGAAACAAAGCGACGAGCAAGATCGATAAAAAATGCACTTCCCAATACCAAAAAATAAACAAAAGGCAAAGCAATGCGAACCATCGATACTAGTCGCGCTTTAAAAGCAATATGCACTAACAGATAAACACACTGAAAGACACCAATCAGTGACAACACCTCTGGAACTGTAAGTCGCAATGAATCCATGAGAACAATTAAAGAGAAAAAATCCCTAAGATGCAACACGTATTCAGGACAAAATGTTCAACTCAAAACATTATCCACAGCGCATACCAACCATCATAAAATGCTAATATTGCTCTTGACACAACGGGTCATCCTTAGCCTCACTCGGATCTAGGATACGATCACAAATAAAAGAGCGCGTTGCATTAATCTCTTCTGGAGCCATTTTGTCCATATTTGCCTTAAGCGTCTCAACCAACAAGCTATATGCCTCACGTTTGCTGCCCTTCGCATTCATTACATACGCCGGCATCTGTTTAATCCACATGGGAGCACTAATATTTTTATTCTTCGCCAGATCGTTAGCCAAATCCAAAGCCTTATCCAAATCTTCCAACTCATGACGTGCATAGAAAACAGCGTGAACAAGCCATTTCCATTTTATCCCTTCAGGACGCGCCCCCACCATTCTTAAATATTCCAGAACAGGGCGATATTTCTCAGGCTCTTGCACCCCTCCAAAATAATAAGACGCAAGATAAGGAATATAATCAGAAACCGGATCCAGCTTGTCCTGCAAAAAAAACCACGCGGTCAGATCATCATAATCATAATCCTTCAACGCCGTTACTCGCCCACCCGTATCCCCGAGATTTTGAAGCATCAACCCGTTAAGCCGGTATGAAAAACCCTTATCACCTAAGCCATAAAGCGCAGCAAACTGCTCTTTTGGCGCAGGCGGCACATTTCCCCATTCTGCCTGCATATCACGTAAAGATAGCCAGAACATAAAATTTACAGCCAAAACAAGCACCAATACAACGCTTACTTTTTTTTCCAATAAAGAGTTATTGTGATGTGCGGCCTTCATAAAACTCCCCGTTTCTTATACTCCTAACGTAACTAGGGTCAAAACCCTAGAACTCACGCCTTACAAAATCAAGGCCTGTTGCCGACAATACAAGAGCCGAGAAAAAAGCGCCCTGAAGTAAAGCATAGACAAGACTATACCCGTCCTGAACACCATAAATAAGCCACGAACTCTGCCCTAACAGATCAAGACGCGGAGTAATAACAGAAACCATCTGCATAGCCATCGAATAAATTCCGTAACTATCAACCATATTGGAATCAACAATCCCCAATAATTGCCCCATTAAGCGCCCGAGAACATACACACCTAATGTCGCCATAGTTGCACTTGACGCACTGGAAATATACATCGAAAAAAACATCGCCGTATTAACCATAATCACCGCCTCAACCATAACGCTGACGATCCAAAGCACATGGCCATAACCAAATAAGTGCGGTGATACAGCAAAAACGCATGCACCTACCCCGAGCCCCATAAGCACACAAAGCACGCTAAAAGCCAGCGCAAAAGAACAGATAATACTCAGACGTCCCACCGGACGTGAAAGCAGGTACTCAATCTCCTTGCTATCAAAAGCCCGTCGGATAAAAAACACGACAAACAAAACCAACCCAAGAACAGCAACAATACGTGAACCGGAACCGGCAAACACCACGGTAAACTGACTCTTCTCAACGATCGCCGCGCTCCCTAAAAACACCGACAAAGAAGCCCCAACGATTAGCACAATAGCCATCGCAAACATCAATTTATCGCGCAAAGCTGCCATAAGCACATATTTCATCAACGGAACAGAAAGCATCTTTTAAAGCCTCAAAAACGAAATAGATTATAAAAAGACCGTGTCCTTACAATTAAAGCCACAGCAATCTGGCCGTGACTTATGACTTAATAGTAGTTTCACTTAAGAATAGTATTATAACTCTTTATCTCACTACAATTTAAACGGCCTACGATCACCTGAGAAAGTTTTATACAGATCTTTATCCGTATCATGAATCGATTGATCCATTGACTCCAATAGCGTCGCCTTTAGGAAGATCACCAACTCAGTCTTGCTGATAGAACCGGAATTATCCTTAAAGATATTTCCTAATATCGGCACCTCACCTAAAATCGGAACACTCTCCTGATTATTGACAATTCTGTCCTGAAGCAACCCCCCCATAACAATCGGCTGACCGGAGCGAACCTTAATCACAGTATCAATCTCCTGAACATTCACCTCAGGAATTTCTGAAACAATACCGGACGCCCCAGCCACAAACTGAATCGCAGGATCCTGCACTACGCCGACAATTCGGGTGATCGTCGGTCGCACAAGCATCGAAATTGTCCGTTCATCCAGATTTATCGAAGGCTGCACATTGATCAAAACACCTTCCGGCACAGACTTGATTTCTGAATCGACCTCAGTGTTCGTATCGCCGGTATCCTCATCCACTTCCTGAGTAACATCAAGCTTAAAAAACACCCGGTTGGTAGCAACATTAAGAATAGCCGACTGGTTGTTTAGCACCGTCAGTCGCGGAGAAGCCAAGGCTCGCACAGTTCCAAACCCGGAAATAGCCCTAATCAATCCCTGAAAATCATTACCGATAATACCGGCAACAAAATTTGTATTTACTGCCACAGTTCCATTAGGTGCCAAAGGAACCAACGACGCCATACTGCCATAGTGATCCAGACTACTCATATAGGAACCACCAGCACTCGTAAACTCACCGATGTTGATGTCACCTGCACCAATAAGCCGCCAGTCAATACCGTTAATATACTCATCAAACAAACTCACTTCAAAAATCTTAGCCTCAACAAGAACCTGAGATGTCACAGAACGTCTCAACTCCATAAGATATTTTTCAACTTGCTTGTGAACTCTTTCCGAAGCATAAATATTGATCATCCCAGCTTGCTTATTCAGACTAAAGGTCATAGCGTTTTCCGCCCCATCAGCAGCAGCACCCCCAGCCTCTCCTTCCATATCAACCGGCAGCGACTCAACACGTAATACCGCTTCAGGAGGTTGCACAGTTAAAGAACCATCTTCCCCTTCTCTAGGCTGCCCCCTCGGAGACACAGCCGCTACTTCAGGATTTTGTTCAACGGCAGAAATACGCGGATCACTCCTAGTTTTAAGTGCACCGGTCGAAGCTCCTCCCAATATCTGGGTCAGGTTCAACTCCAACTCGCTCCAGAAATCAGACGTGCTATCTGAACTTGCTGAATACGCAGAACCGGTATCAGCACCTTCACCGGAAACAACCGACACATTTGTACTTACCGTCCCGGAATTGGAACGCACAAAGCTCAGATAATCGACTTTATAAGTCTTTATATAAGGAGTATCGACCTCGACGCGCAAAAACCCCTCTTCAAACTTATAGCGCAACCCCGCCACATCACACATCCTGTCAATCACAACATCCAACGGTTTGTTACGTGCTGTAAAAATAATCGCCCCGCGAATATTCGGATCAAGTTCCAGATCATACTCGGCTTGTTGCGCCAATTCATAAAGAACATCACGTAAAGGCACTGACTGATTCACAGAAACCGAAACAAGCGGCATAGACTGCATATTATCCGGTGTCATAGAAATATACGGTTGTAGCGCTGGAATAGAGGCATCCGCAGCCAATGATGTTTTTTCATCGTCAACTTCAGGCAACCGTTCAGTCAAACCATCGCGGAAATCCTGGAACTCCATGTTGGATGCTCGATCAGTCTTGGTATAATTCGCCGCCAAGTCACACGAGGACAACAGAAAAGCCGATAATATCAATAAGAATAACGTACAAACAACGCAACGAAAATGCGCAGAGACACTCACATAGGAAGACATGGTCAAGATTACTCCAAAAGTCCCGGTATGATTTAGAAGAAACGGCGCGAACGCACCGACAACGATTCTATTTAGACATTATAAGTACAAAAATCACGAAACACCATGGTTTCTTATACTTTTTTAACAATAAAACATGAAAACCGATAAGTAGAACATAAAAAAGCTATTCACTAAGGTGAATCCGAGACGTATCCACTGTTTCCAACCCGCTTATACTCCCTCTGGATTGTTTAATGAGTTTTGCCTGCTGAACCTTTATTTTCATATCAGAAGGTTTGTCAGAATTTGCAATTGCCGTGTCCTCAGAGATAAGGTCTTGTTCAAATAACTGCATCAATGATTGGTCAAACGTTAACATACCAATCGAGTTATTTTGCTCCATAACATCATAAACCTTGCCAATCTCACCTCTTAAGATCAACTCACGCACAAACCCCTGATTGATCATAATTTCGATAGCCGGTGTCATTCCTTCTTCTTTGGTCGGCAACAAACGCTGCGATATGATCGCTTTAAGATTCATCGATAAATTAAGACGGATTTGGTTGTGATAATCTTCAGGAAATAAATTCACAATCCGTTCAATAGCCTGATACGAATTATTCGTGTGAATTGTAGCCAGACATAAATGCCCTGTTTCAGTAATAGCAAGAGCCTGCTCCATCACCTCGCGGTCACGGATCTCTCCAACCAGAATAACATCGGGGCGCTGCCTCAAAGAATTTTTCATCGCCATCGCATAGCTTTCCGTATCCACCCCAACTTCGCGCTGCGTAACTACACAACCGTGATGATCATGATAATACTCGACCGGGTCTTCAATCGTAATGATATGCCCGCTGCTATTCTTATTACGATAATCGACCATCGCCGCAAGCGTTGTGGATTTACCAGAACCGGTTATCCCGGTCACCAAGACAAGCCCCCTTTTTTCCATCGCCATTTTCTCCAAAATCGGGGGCAGACGTAACTCTTCAAAAGTTGGAATCTCAGATATAATACGCCGAATCACAAGAGCAGCCTGTTGCCTTTGACGCATCACATTTACGCGGAAACGCCCGTATTTCCCCATATCAAGTGCCGTATTTAGCTCCATCTGGCTATCAAAATCGCGGCGCTGGCGATTAGTCAGTATCGAAATTAAAATCTCTTCAATTTCATCTTCACTCATCGGCCTGTTATTGAGCTTGATAAAATCAGACTCACCACGCAACGTAGGGGGAAACCCAACCGTCAGATAAATATCCGACGCTTTGTGCCGCTCCATTGCGCTTAGATATTGAAAAATCAGTGGCGCGCTCAAAATGAATACCCCCCTCCCTTGCTATCGGTACGTCTACCGCTAAGATCGTCCTCAACCATCTTAGAACCACCCATTGCACCGGAAGCGTAGTCTTCATCTCTCTCTTCATCATCATCGGATGTCTTAACAAGCACACGACGTGCTTCATCTTTATCAATAATGCCGCCTTCCAGCAAACCTTCAACTGCATCTTCCATCGTGACCATCCCGTAACGCGACCCGGTTTGCATCATTGAATACATTTGCGGAATTTGGTTTTCGCGGATCAGATTCCGCACAGCGTTTGTACCAACCAATATCTCGAACGCACCCACACGCCCCGAACCGTCAGCACGCTTGAACAATGTTTGTGCAACAACCCCCTGAATAGAACTAGCCAACATGGCACGCACCATTTCCTTATCCCCGGTAGGAAACACGTCGATCACACGGTCAATGGTCTTGGCTGCCGAGCTAGAGTGCAAAGTTCCAAAAACAAGGTGCCCGGTTTCCGCCGCTGTCAACGCCAGAGAAACCGTTTCATGGTCACGCATCTCCCCAACCAGAATAACATCCGGATCCTCCCGGAGCGCACTCTTCAAAGCCCTGGCAAATGTCTTGGTATCCTGCCCAACCTCACGGTGATTTATCAAAGACTTCTTGGAATTGTGAAAAAACTCGACCGGGTCTTCAACCGTAAGAATGTGTTTTGCGTGATACAAGTTAATGTGATTAACAAGCGCAGCCAGTGTGGTAGACTTACCGGATCCTGTCGGCCCTGTTACCAGAATGATACCCTTTTCAAGCTCAGTAAACCGTCGCATAACAGGAGGCAAATCAAGCTCTTCTATCGTGGGAATCTCTGTAGGAATTGTCCTAAACACCGCTGACGATCCCAAACGGGTCGTAAAACCGTTAACACGAAAACGCGCTTTTTCCCCCAGAGCAATCGCAAAGTCAATTTCCCAGTTCTTTTCATATTCTGAACGCTGTTCTTCTGTCATCACCGAGTAAAGCATAGCCCGGATATCATCGCTTCCCAAAGACTCCCCTTTAACCCGTTTCATCTCACCACTTACACGGATAATCGGCGGGTTCCCCGAACTGATATGCAAATCCGACGCGTCACTTTGTATTGTAAAAGCCAATAGTTGTGTTAGATCCACCGCTTCAATTCCTTTAAAACTCTAGTTATTTGATACCAAGAATTCACAATTTATTATGAAACAGACATAAAACTTCGCCTTACATGATTTACTGGAAGAAAGTGAAAATAAAGTAAATTTTCACCAAAAAATAGTAACTATCCTCCACTCAAATTACAACTACGCCCTGAGAAAAAAGCATAATAATAAAGACGACTATCAAAGCAGGGCCAAACGGAAAAACATCGCTATCCTTTATATAGCGCCAAACCAAGGCCAGAATAATCGCAAGACCGCCCGAATAAATCATAAATAATGGCAACGCCTCCAGCCCAAGCCATAAACCGGCCAAACCAAAAAATTTTACATCTCCAAAACCAAGGCTCTCTTTTTTGAGCAGCTTGCTCGTTAACGCACCTATCCCCCAAGACAATAGAGCAAAAACAAACGACGCCAACACATAATTAATTAATATGTCCATCCCCGTCTCATAGAAAAAACCATCCGCACCCCAAAAATACAACAGCCTCAAAATGCCCAGAAAAAACAGCACAAGAATTAGCTGATTAGGCAAAATCATATGTTTAAAATCAATTAAAAACAGCGCCAATAGAAATGGCATTGCTGCATAAACAAATATTCCCGGAATACTTAGATCATAAACACTATATGCAACAAGACATAACCCCATACACGTTAGCTCAACCAGCGGATAAAAGAGCGGGATAGTAGCCTTGCAATGACGACACTTTCCTTTATTCAAACACCATGAAAAAAACGGCACCAGATCAGCCGTGCCCAAAACAGAATTACATGAAGGACATGAAGAGCGTTTCATCCCCCATGAAATATCACGCGGCACACGATAAACAATGGCAGTCGTAAAACTACCCAATATCAGCCCTAAACACGCTATTAAAAAGATTTCACCTATAATAACTTCCATAAACACGCACCCCATTCACGGATGTTAGGTGACTAGCGGATATGCGCCAATCGCTCATACACAACTTCACGCGGAATAGTTCGCCCACCACCATACACCGAGTCAACCTCAAGCGCCTTCTCATAATAAGAAACAGCCTGCTTCTTATCCCCGGATCTATCGGCAATCACAGCCATATTATACAAAAGATTGGCATTTCTAGGCTCCATACTCGCTGCAACACCCATATATCTTAAAGCCTCATGTGTATCACCAAGCGACGCATAACAAATCGCAATTTGCGTAGCCAGTCCCACATGCCCTATATGTTGCTCACGTAAATCCAAAAGCCGACGAAGCGCAACAGAAGGGAATCGCGTTGAAAGCAGACCCAGCATATTTACTTTTACTTCAATATTATCCGGCGCAACTTTCGACAGTTCTTCATACAGTCCCATCGCTTCATCAAAGCGCTCCATTTTTTGCAACACAACCGCACGCCCCATAAGCACGCGCGAATCTTTCTTGTTCTTAGCATAAAGCGTATCAAACAGATCCAGTGCAGAATCATAACGTCCGAGCTGCATAGCACGCTCAGCCGCAACCAGTTGAGCCTCCTTGGTATCAGGCGCATAATTTTTACTAACAATAACAAGCCTGGAAGCCGGTTGCGTAACCGGATTTACAAAATTAGGCCCATGGCGTGTCATTTCGCCACGGGGAACCAAGTTCTCCGCATCAAAAAAAGCTTCATTATCTATGGTTTCATTTTCCTTCTGCTCTTCCCCATATTCTAAAAAGATATCTTCTTGTGAAGATTTCATCTCTGCCCTTGGCGACATATCACCTTGCGCCATAACGGGAACTGCCCGCAGCCCGACAAAAGCAAAAGTAAGAGCAAAAACGCTACTATAAAACACAAAAGAAAACACACGTGAGACTAGCATAACCAATAATCTTTCAACGAATAACTTCCGCGAGAACCCGCAAAAACAGAAGAACAAAGAAGTAAGCATACATTCGAATCAAACATATACCTCAATCGCACCCATAGTATCACACTCAACACGCATGCTCAATAAATTCGAGATATGCTTGCTCAAGATATCCCTTGTTTGTGCGTCTTTTAAGCTCGTCAGGAGTACCAATATAGCGGATTTTCCCTTCATGTAATATGGCAACCCGGTCACATATCTCATCCATATCGGCAAGAATATGGGAACTCAAAAATATTGTTCTTTCAAGCGAACGCATATCCATAATCATCCTCTTAACCAAGGCACGCGCCATCGGATCAAGTCCGCTCATTGGCTCATCAAGGATAAACAACGAACACCCGGCAAGCAAAGTTCCCATAAGACCAAGCTTCTGGCGCATCCCTTTTGAATATGTATGCATCCGCCGATCGAGCGCTTTTGTATCCAGCGCCAATTTATGCGCAGCTTCTATTATTTCTTCTCGCTCAAAAGGGCGTTTGTATAATGAAAGCGAGAACTTCATAAACTCCATCCCGGTCAAAAACCACGGAGGCTCGAATTTCTCCGGCAAATACGCCAGCCGCGCCTTACTCTGACGCGATATATTTTCCTGTCCGTAAATAGAAATTGTCCCGCTACGTTGTTGACGCAAACCCAAAATAGCCTTGATCATAGTCGTCTTACCGGCTCCATTTAGCCCCATCAGACCGAATATTTCACCGGAGCGTATCTCAAGATCGATTTCGTCTATAACCGGAACATCGGTATAAGCAACACTGATGTCTTTTAACACAAGGGGCAATAGCACATTACTATCATCATGATCATCGGTGTTATCATCAATTAACATCGTCATAAGCAACAATCCTGCTTTATCCTAAAAACATCAAAGAAAACGGTATAGCTAGAGTCTAAACCCTAAGAAGCTTAACCCGGAAGAAAAATCATCATATCCAGATTAAAGCGCTGATGTGCACGCAGACGCAAAGGGAATACCGAGTTGGTATACTCATCCAGCCACTTAACCTCAATATAATCCTTATACACACGTAAATCGAGAACCTCTTCTGGCACAGCATCAGGTATAACACGTTTGCCGTTAAGCCAAATTATCCAATCATCTTCATCATTATAGACAATACCGCCCAAATACACATAACGTTTTTCGGGATCAAACCCGACCTTTTCAGCACTTTCAAG
>JAGLKL010000039.1 GCA_023141075.1 Alphaproteobacteria bacterium | reverse complement strand
GATTATATCGCAAATAACGGAGAACAGGGCGCAAAAGACAAAGGCAAGATGCGTCAGGAAGGCAAGGATTATATCGTGATAGACGGTGATATCATCCTTTTCCGCTTTAATGTTTGATGTTGATGAGTGCTCGTTCTCTAAGGAGACATTAGATTATTCTGCGCGTCAGTGGCTTGCTCTTCTGTCAGGGTAGTCTTGTCATCATGAAGGAATCTGCCCGGACCTTTCTCTTCCAGTTCACATTCAATAACACAATCACCTTCAACACAATCATATTTATTCGTCTCAATGATGTTTGCCCTTGAATCTTCCCCTGCTTTTTGGAACGAACCGCGCACAATGCTTTTATCTTCATCAGGCCTTACACGATCTTTGCGACCTGATGAAGGATCACAACGATCATCTTCAATAATTGGTTGCACTCGATCCAAGTATTCTTGCCGACCAAGCTCATATTGTGTAGGCCTTGTATAACCTAATATAGTCGGGGGAGGTGCATAATACATGGCCGGAGTTCCGGCAACAACCTGAACATGTCTATGTAGTGCTCCCTCTTGGACTTGCCCCATGTGGTCAATGAAGTCGGGCTTGTAAAGTCTAGCTTTTTCATCTAAAGCGTCTTGTGGTATAGAACCGAAGGTTTCCTGAAATGCTGCAACGCGGTGCTGTTGAACGATACGGGGATAATCAACTCCTAGGCGCCACGAATCGGGGCCCATCTGATCGGCCATCTCCCGGAGGTTACTAATATCACCATTTTCCTCTGTAACAATAGCATCGGGTAAGCCAAAACCTTTATCCACAAACTCAAGATCTTTTAGATGCGGCATAAACTCCTTATTGTGAATCATGGCATGAATCTGTTTCGGATCAAATTTCTCATTCGGGTGATCAATACACCACACTTGTTCGGCTCTGACTTTTATAATCTCAATGGCGATTTTGCCCACAGCCATTTCGCTCACCACGCGATTCGGGTCGTCGGGATCGATACCCGCCTTTTTGGCAGCTTCTATCAATATTTCATAGCTATCTTCACTGTAACCTGACTTATTGAAAAGAACGTCGGTCGTAAGATGAACGTCATCACCTGTACCGTACTTTTCTTCAAAAATCGCTTTATAGACATTTTTGCTAAAGAACATGTCTCCGGAATTGTGATTCGTCCAGGGTTTGTCCCAATTTATTTCGGCATTGGCTTTTGAACCATGGGCACCACTAGGTGTTTTTCCGGTAACAATCAGATCCAGCAGATTCCGCATAGCTACGGCTTTACCTAAGACCTCAATCTGCTGTTTATCTTCGCCAGAAGCACCATTCAGCAGACCGTTATTATTTTGTTCCATGCTAAATAGATGAACCATAAAATCGTTAACATCTCCCGGTCGGACGCCTGCTTCGATTTGTCGCAATCTTACCAGTTCATCAAGAGCATTCTGGGCTTTATTATCAAAGATGCGTGGTTCGAAATCCGTTTTTAGCACTCCGGATTGTTTAACATCTTCCAGATAGTTTCTTAAAGCGCGGCTGGTAGCGGCATCAATAACAAGTCGGTCGTCATCGTCAAATGAAGGTTCCCGGTATTCGAAGCCGAGGGATTTATCAGCAATCTCCAATGTTGCTGCTTGCTGTGTATTTTGCTCATTTGAGAAACCCTTAACTTTATCAAATAACGCATGCTTTGCATCAATGATATCATGAATATCCTTAGGTAAAGCTTCAAATCCTTTGCGCAGGTCTTCTTGTCCGTGAAGCTGGTCTTTTTTGCTTTCGTCGAAGACGTAGTGATCCAGAACATACAAAAAGGCAAGATCCAATGGATCTGCATCATCAATGTGCATGACGTCGTCAACATCTCTGCCTTTAAGGATATCAGGAGATTGAGCTAGACTTTCACCTAAGGATTTTTTATAAGCAAGCAATCCCGCTTTTTCGGACTCTGTCAGACCGAAATTTTTTTTATAGTTTTCAACTACCGTGTTAGTTTCCGCCATCTCACACCCCTCGGTTTGCCTAATTCAACAACCGATAATTATTATTATTGCCATAAGAGTATAATTTCTCTGAAAAAATAAGTCAAATTATATCAAGCTGCGGAGTTAAAGGGATGTGGTATCAATTCCTCACTAACGTCTCATAAGCTTCACGTAATTTGCGTGTAATAGGCCCGACAGTGTAGCTATGCTCGTCGATTTTACCTACAGCCGTTACTTCAGCAGCCGTCCCGGTGACAAAAATTTCTTCAAAAGAACCAAGTTCTTCAGGCATGATATGGCGCACTTCTACAGGAATATCGTGTTCTTCGGCCAGTTTGATAACTGTCTGGCGGGTAATGCCGTTCAAGAAGTTGTCCGGAGTAGGTGTGATAAGTGTGCCGTCTTTAATTGCAAACAGGTTGGCTCCAGTGGCTTCGGAGACATAACCGCGGTGATCCAGAAATAAGGCATCATCATATCCTTCGCGCTCTACACTGTGTTTGGATAACGTTGCGATCACATAAAGCCCGGTGGATTTACTTTTTATTGGTGCACATTCAGCGGGAGGGCGACGCCACTTTGAGGTTTTAAGAGAAATACCTTTATCTCGCTTTCCGGCATCAAAATAAGTGCCCCAATCCCAAGCAGCAATAGCCAAATGTGTTTTTGTGGATTGGGCGGAAACACCCATTTGCTCGCCGCCACGCCAAGCAATCGGACGCACATAGGCCTCTTTCAGACCGTTTTTCTCGCAAACCTCATGTTTGATCTTGTCGAGGTCTTCAATACTAAGAGGAATCTCCATATCCATAATCTTAGCTGAATTATGAAGGCGTTCAGAGTGTTCACGGCATTTAAAGATTTTGCCGTTATACATGCGCTCTCCTTCAAAGACTCCGCTGCCATAATGGAGACCGTGGCTGAGTACATGAATTTTTGCATCTTTCCATTCAACGGTTTCACCGTCAATCCATATAAATCCATCACGTTGATCAAATGGAATGTTACTATCAGCCATTGTTTTATATCTTTCTCTTTACTAGGGTCAGGATCTATTACTATTTCTCTTGTTCTCTTTTGTCGAGAATAAATGTATCTTCGGTGAGAATAATTTTTTGTTGCAAGCAAGCGCTATTATGCGTTTCAAAGCGAAATTGAAGATGGATTCAGACAAACAGGCAAATAAAGCCCATATTCTGGTTATTGATGATGACAAACGCATATGTGAGTTAGTCTTACGTTTTTTGCGCGATAATAACTATGTGGTATTAAGTGCACAAAATACCGGTGAAGCGCAGAAAATAATGGAAAGCTTTGAATTTGATGCACTGATCGTTGATGTAATGATGCCGGGGCAAACCGGGCTGGAGTTTACGCAAGCTCTTAGAGAGCAAGGAAACGAAATACCTATCCTGCTTCTAACAGCATTAGGAGAGGTAGAAGATAGAATATCCGGCTTTGAAGTTGGTGCCGATGATTATCTGCCTAAACCCTTTGAGCCTAAGGAACTGGTTTTAAGGTTGGAATCTATTTTGCGGCGCACCCGTAAGGAAACAAAGGAAAATCATGGTTATCAAATTGGCAAATGGTATTTTGACCCGCGTTATGATGAACTCAATGATACGGTTCGGGAAGGAAGCGAAGTTAGACTTACATCAGTCGAAGCTAATTTGCTGCGGGCATTGGCAGAAAGTGCAGGCCAACCGGTAAGCCGTGATGATCTGGCTGAGCGTTGTGGTTTGGATGCTGGAGAACGGACGATTGATGTGCAGGTTACACGCCTGCGGCGAAAAATAGAGCTTAATACAAAAATGCCGAAATACTTACAAACTGTACGTGGAAAAGGATATTTGCTGCGCGCTGAGCAAGTGTAGAGACATTTAGGACATTATAACTATGATCAAGGATCATCAAATAGACCGCGGCGTATCAAAACATGCCGATCGCAAAAACAGGAAAGTAAAACGCAGGGGGATAATCAAGCGTCTCCTTCCCCAAACTTTGTTTTTTCGTTCGTTACTGATTCTTATTGTGCCGATTGTGCTTATTCAGGTAATTGTCACCACAATCTTCTTTGATCGACACTGGAGTAAAGTCACATCGCGGCTTGCATTTGCGGTAGCTGGAGAGATATCCCTGCTGGTCAGTACTATTGAGCAAAGTGAGAATGAAGATATCGCAAATAATGCCCTTATTAACGCAATGGCGCAAAAATTGGATATACTGGTCACATATAAGCCGGAGGTGACATTGCCTGATATATTACCGCACAAAAACACCACAGGGTTCATTTGGGCGGCGATGATAAAAGGGACTCTTGATAGAGAACTCGGTCATCAACTAAGTGTGCCATATACAATCAGTGTTGATTTCAAAGAAAAATGGATAAATGTACGTGTGCAACTTACGCAAGGCGTATTAGATATTGATATCCCGCAGCGACGTTTATTTTCTTCAACGACCTATATTTTTCTTCTCTGGATGTTTGCCGCATCGACTGTGCTTTTAATCATCGCTGTATTATTCATGCGCAACCAGATCCGCCCCATAAGACGTCTTGCTATTGCAGCAGAGCATTTCGGAAAAGGCCGGGATGTCCACAATTTTAAAACTGAAGGAGCAAAAGAAGTCCGACAGGCGGGACAAGCTTTTGTTGAAATGAAAGAGCGTATTCAGCGTCAGATTTCACAGCGAACAGAAATGCTGGCCGGGGTTTCACATGATTTGAGAACACCGCTCACACGCCTGAAACTACAAGTCGCCATGATGGGAGATAGCCCGGATATCTATGAGATGAAAAAAGATATAAATGAAATGGAAAAAATGATTGAAGGCTATTTGAATTTTGTGCGTGGGGAAGGCCAGGAAAAGTCCGTTCGTATGCCACTGGAAGAACTTCTTCGTGAAGTTACACTTGCCGCCAGACGTCAGGGCTGTGACGTGAGCTTTGAGCTGAATGAGTTAAGTTTCTCTCCTATGCTGCGTCCTGTGGCCTTTAAGCGGTGTCTGACCAACATCATAAGCAATGCCATAAAATATGCCGATCACATATGGATTACGTTGGAAAAACACTCTGATAAACAGGTTGAAATAATTATAGAGGATGATGGCCCGGGCATTGATGAAGATAAAATGGATGAAGTTTTCCGGCCTTTTTATCGTGTGGATAGCTCGCGCAATCAGGAAACCGGCGGTGTAGGGTTAGGGCTTCCCATCGCAATGGATATCATCCACGCCCATGGCGGAGAAATCTGGCTACAAAAAAGCCCGCGTGGGGGCTTGGCTGTTCATATTTCTTTGCCGGGATAACGGACAAGATGACGTTCTGACGCCGCTTATCAAGCAACTCACCGATTTTAATAATCAGTGCATACAAAGATATCCTGATTGTCCTCACATATAAGATATGACGACATTATCTAAGAAGCACTACTAACTTTCTGCTGCACGTTTTGAAGCTCGTTAATGCTTTGTTTGGTGCTGTCCCTGAGGATATTGTTAGTTTTAGCATTGGACTTACGAAGAAGATCAGAGATTTCGTTAACGCTATCCATCGCTGCGTCATAGCCCTTCTGAATATTCTCCGCGCTTATCGTTAGAGCAGCCTGAGTATCTGGCTTTACAATCATGTCATTAGCCAGACTTGTTGTTTTCTCCATAATTTGAGAAAAAATATCCTGTTGGCGTGAAGCAATTTTCTGAATATTCTCCAAAGAAGATTTTTGCACTTTTCCAATAGAGAGCATATTATCTACTTGTATATCAAAGAGATTCTGGAAGACATCAGGCATACCTTTATATTTTTCCATCAGGCTAAAGAAGGTTTCATTAGAAAACGCAGGTACAAAACTATCGTTGTTTGACATCACATGCCTCAATTCGGTGTTAATAAAATAATGCTGCACCCCGAAAAATATTATTTTGTGCAGACTACGTCAAGTATTAAAAAGACTGCATTCAAAAATATTCGCTGGAGAAGTCCCAATAAGAATTATTTCCTTATTGTTATAAGGGGAAGGTAAGTTATACTTAACGGCACTGATATTAGTAGATATAGCCTTACAAAATTGTCGGTTTTGTATTAATCTCTGGAGAAACTAGAGAGAGATCATGAGAGCTAAAAACCAAAAAAAAAATAAAAAAAACAACAAGAAAAGAATGGTGTGGTTAACATCAGGTCTTGCACAAGCCATGGTTCTGTTAAACGGGCTGATTATTACAATCACTGCGTTTTTGGTCTTTAGTTATTTTATCAATGGAATGTCCACAGAAGAGTATAAGCGCACATCCGATGTTACCGGGCGTGCTTTGGTTGAAGGTATTTCCTCTCTTGAAAATTCCATACGCCTCGTTGCCAGTATCATCGAATTATCAGAAAGCAATAATAGAGATATCCTTGTTGCCAACATACGGCGCAATATCTCTGGTCTTGGCAATTTTGACCAGTTTATATGGTTATATGAACAAAGTCCCGGTGTATGGAAATATAGAACAATATCAGAAAGTAGCAGCAACACAGTCGCGCAGGCAGAATATCGTCTTATTCCCGATCAACGCTTTATAAATCGTTTGTTGCGCGATGGTTTGCTTAAAAGTGAAGAATTGCGAATCATTACCGATTTTGATGGAATGGATTATTATCAGGAAAAGGATGAGCCAAACACTATGGCGCGTTCTTTTGCTTTCATAAAAATGGTTAAGGAAAATGACACCAAAAAAGGTGTGGTAATAGGAGCAACCCGCGCCGCGTTGCTTTTTGACCAGAACCTTATTTCTGAAGAGCGATCGGTTCTAAGAATCACAATCCGGGATAAGGAAACTGAGCGGCGTATATTTCATATGACGCGTAACGCGGAAACAGGGAAGTCAAGCGATGACGAAAAGCTGAGTCAAGAATATGGGTTTTTTGTTGGCGACAGTCGATGGGATATTATTCTGGAATTTGCCAAGAAAAAAAATGTATTACTGCTGGAGAAAATCCCTTATATCATCCTTTTCTTCGGTTTGGTGCTTACATTCGTAGGAACACTTTTTGTTCGTAACAATAACAAGCAGGCACAAAAGCTTGCTGAAATCAATCGCAAGCTTGAACAAAAGAACTTCGAATTACAATCTGAAATATCTGAGCGCTCGCGACTGAACGAGGCTCTGGCTCTGGCTGAGCGTGACAACCGAGCAATCATTGATGCGGTGAGCGATATCATCTTTGAAACAGACATCGAAGGGACGGTAATGTTCCTAAGTGCTGCTTGGCAAAACATCACCGGTTTTGAAGTCGAACGTTCGCGTGGCGGTAACTTATTTTCGATGTTCCACCCTCAGGATCAGGAAAAACAACGTGACGACTTTGAAATGCTCATTAGGGGGCAAAAACAGGCTTATCGCTCGTTCACGCGGTTGCGTATTTCTGATGGCACGTTCAGAGCAGTAGAATTGGCTATATCCATGATCCGTCAGGACGAGAATAAAAACCTGCGTGTGGTTGGAGCAATTACAGACGTTGAGGAACGCAGGCGTGCTGAACGGGCACTGGCTGAAGCTGAGAAAAAATATCGTACGATTGTGGAAAACGCCGCTGGCGGACTATATCAACTTACCCCTGAGGGCATGTATTTAAGCGCCAACCCTGCTATGGCCAGAATCCTTGGTTATTCCAGCCCGGAAGAAATGCTGCGGATGGTTAAGAACGCCGGAGGCATGGTATATCCTGACAAAGAGGTGCGGAAATCTTTTATCGAAACACTGATCGCACAAGAACAGATTTTTGGTTATGAAAGTCAGGTTCTTAGACAGGACGACCAAAAAATCTGGGTACGGGAAAACGTTCGTATAGTGAAAGATGAACAGCAAAACGTTATGTATTTTGAAGGGTCTATGGAAGATATTACGGAGCGTAAAGAAGCAGACATAGCTCTGATGGAAGCCAAAATACAGTCTGACATGGCTAGTCGTGCAAAATCAGAATTTATCGCTAATATGAGTCACGAGCTTAGAACGCCCCTCAATGCGATTATAGGTTTTTCCGACATTCTGCAAAGAGAAGTCATGGGGCCGATAGGGCAGGAGGCATATAAGGAGTACGCAACGGATATCAATAAAAGCGGACGGGGCTTACTCAAAATTATTAACGAAATTCTTGATATTTCAAAAATAGAAACAGGAAAACGCGACCTTAATGAAAGTGAATTTGTCTTCGAAGAAGCAGTCCGCTCAGCGATTGAATTACTTGACTCGCGTTTGAAAGAGAAAAACATCACTCTGATGAATCACTGCAAAAACTTGCCGCGTATAATTGGCGAAGAGCTATCAGTTAAGCAAGTGATCAGTAATGTTTATTCCAACGCAATAAAGTATACACCAAGTGGGGGGCGTATCACGTTATTTACTAATTTCGATACAGACGGGACGTTCCGCTTTTCTATCACTGATACCGGAATAGGGATGAACTCAGAGGAGATTAAAAAGGCGCTGTCTCCCTTTGGCCAGATAGATAATGCATTAGACAGGTCTTCTTCCGGTGTCGGACTCGGGCTTTCGCTATCCAAGGCGATTATGGATGTTCATGATGGCAGTATGGAAGTATTGTCTGAAAAATCTATTGGCACAACGGTAACAATTATTTTCCCGCAGCGGCGTATTATCAGGAACAACGACGAAGACGCTCAGGAACAGATTAGGCAAGATGTGCTGTAGTTAAGGCGAGGGCGTATAATCCTGATCGCATTAATTGTAAGGATCGTTTTCCAATTCTTCCAAGCTTATATTCAGCACGCGCTTAGCAATATCATAGGAAAACCCGGCTCGCGCCAAAACACCAAAAGATTTTTGTATATTCTGCTCTTTTCCGCACGAGAAAGCCCCTATCTTTTTTTTACGGGCAAGTGTCAACGCGGCGGAAAACTCGGCATCTTCACTGGTTTCATGAGAGTGTGAATCAAGGTCTTCAAGAGAACATAAAGCCAGATCGGAACCAATCCCCTTGCTGCGCATTTTGATCTGTATAGCCCTTCGTGACAGTCCTTTGCGCCGCATTGTAGAAACAAGAGCATTAGCGTATGTCTTATCATTGAGCAAGCCGCAAGC
>JAGLKL010000038.1 GCA_023141075.1 Alphaproteobacteria bacterium | reverse complement strand
TCACTTTGGTTGCTTGGCTTAGTATCAACCGGTTTACCTCTGCCGAGTATTTCGCGTGCCAGTTTGATATAAGCCTGCGCCCCGGCGCTTTTCATATCATACACAATTCCCGGCAAGCCGTAAGAGGGGGCTTCGCTCAAACGCACATTGCGCGGAATGGTCGTTTTATAGACCGTGCCCCTGAAATATCCTCGCACGTCCTTGTCGACCAATTTTGTAATCCGGTTACGCCGATCATACATGGTTAAAACGATTCCGTGAATATCTAAACCGGGATTATAATGCTTTTGAACTAGTTTTACAGTCTTGGTTAGTTGGCTCAGCCCTTCCAGAGCGTAGAATTCACACTGCAAAGGTACGATAATCGCCTGCGCGGCCACAAGTGCATTAATCGTTAAGAAATTCAGAGAAGGAGGGCAATCGATAAAGATGTAATCGTAACCATTCTCACATTCTTCCAAAGCCTCCTTCAAACGTGCCTCACGTCCTATAACGCTCGATAGCTCTACATCTGCCCCGGCCAAATGCACAGAAGAGGGGATAATATCGAGCCTCGGCAGCTTGGTTCGCATTGTTGCTTCGCCTGCACTGCAACGCTCGAAAAGCACATCATAAACGGATTTTTGCACACTAGAGCGGCGCAAACCCAGCCCGGTACCGGCGTTTCCTTGCGGATCTATATCCACTACCAGCACCCTATGCCCCAAGGCGCTAAATGCGGTTGCCAGATTTATCGCCGTAGTCGTCTTACCGACTCCGCCTTTTTGATTGGCAATAGCAAAAATTTTCGGCGTTTGATCGCGAGATTGTGGGGCTTGCATTCCACAGCGCTCCTTCCTTTAAGGAAAATTAATAGATCCCGACTCTAGCGTGCTATGATACGAACTTACCGTCTAAAAACCAATGGCTTTTAGAAAAAAATTTGGACTACACTACCTAAAACCTTATTCTACCATCACACGGAATTCTTTAATTTTAGAAACGGCTTGACCCTTACCGGAGCGGGAAAATTTCACGATTCCTTTATACGTTCCTTTTTTGAGCTGCACCCGCCCTATCTTACGGCCTGTGAAGTAATATTGCCGTGCGCGTGTCTTTTCAACGATCTGCTTGCGTGAGCCGAATATCTGCCCGTCAGGATCGTAAATTTCGAGCGACACCTCATCGCCTTTTTCAACATTATAAAACCCTACCCAGAATATAAAAGCAGCGCTGTTCAAGGGCAGGATATCGGGATTAACATCGTCTCCGCGCTCAATAGCTTTAAAATCCGGAGCCTTATTTCGAAAACCACTATTAAATATAGCCACAGGTTCGTATTTCATCGGCAGACCGATATGCCACATCGACTTTTTCTTCTGTCCGCAGCCTTCAGTATTTAATGCTCCCGTATAAGGATCAACTACCACGCCTTTCCAAAGCACACTAAAATGCAAATGCGGAAACTCTGTTACACCCGACTGTCCAATCTGTGCAATTTTCTGACCGGCTTTAACTTTTTGGTGCGGTTTAACAATCACTGACCCTTTTTTGAGGTGGCAATACATGGTCTGCAATTCGTTTCCATGATCGATCAAAACACCGTTGCCGCATTCTTTCTTATCCTGCCGGATGGATTCCAGTTCTTCCTCGCTTTTAAGCGAATCGCTTTGCCCATCACGAACACGTTTAATTTTACCGGGGGCTGCGGCCAAAACGTCTACACCTTCGCGCATTTGCGAAACCGAGCCCAAAGCGAAATCCGTGCCTTTATGTTCATTATAGGTTTTGGAACCGCATTTAAAATCAGAAGCTTTATCCTCATTCGGGTCTACGTCTACATAATTCACCGCCCAGCAATCCAGCCCGTAATGACAGGCTGCAGGAAAGATAAATTGTGGTGTCTCTTGCTTTTCGTGACTTTGCGCGTAAACTTTGCTATAAAAGTTTACGTAAGACAGAAGTAAACTTATTGAGATGATGATATATGGCGCTTTTTTCATGAAGCTATAAAAACAAAAAAAAGCCTAAAGCGCCAGAGTAATTATGAGGGTAATTATGAATTTGCTAGAGTTAAAGCAAGTTGACAGGGTGATAAGATGAGAACGGAAACAGCAATCGTATTCAATAAGAAATCCGGTCACGCCGAAGAAATGACTGCGACTGAATTCGAGAACCTTTTCCGCGGAAATAAACCTCTCGGGATTAATCCTGTGCGTCCCGGTGAGGAAGAGCATTTGATTGTCACCAGTCCGAATGATGATATTCCACTTACATTTCGCCGTAGTCACTATCGTAATGGCGAGGAAGAGTTTGTCCAAGCATGTTGGGTGCGTCCCGAAGGTTTTGGCGACGATAATCATATTTTCAATCATAACACTAAGGCATTTAAAAATGCTGTGCTTTCAGGTAAGGCGGTGTTGTTAAGCCTCAATCTTAAGATGGCTTCACGCCCTATATCTTTTAGAAACATGAGTGGTCATGGAGCACAAAACCTTGAGAAATGGGCTACTCAGAGACAAGGATCTTATATAACAGTTTCCATTAATTCCGTGGAAGATACGATCAAGACACTCAAACGTACCCATGAATTAGCTGGAAATATCGGTAACCGGATTTTTGCTGTGCACCGCGGTGCAGTTGTTCCGTTTAGAAACTTTTTTGTTGGTACGGAAAGCGGGATGGTTGGTTTATACAATGATATGCATCGCGGTGTTGGCGGTGTAGCCTCAGGTAATGAACGCATCATAGGTTTTCCGCGTCTTATGCCTTTTCTCCCGACACATACTACGATCGAGAGCGCGGCCACGAAAGGTCTTAAAGGTAACTACATTAAGGCAGAAAAAGGAAAACCGTATCTGACACAGTTGGTTTTTGATGGAAAAGCCGGGGTTCGTGATACAGATCCTTATAAAATCCTTGAAGACAATATTATTAATGATCCACAAGCAGTTTACGTCTTGGCAATTCCCAGCATTTCGCGTCCGGTTGATATGCTGAAGTGGAAACATATGCGCCTGAGAATTAACAATATTCCTGCCCAAACATTCGCTATTGATCCTGAAGCAAAAGAAAAGCTCCTACGTCACCGTAAGCTTCATGGAAAAGACGATGCTGATAAACGTACACAGCAAAAAAACGATCTTAGCGATTGCTCGTTATAGGCTGTTTACAGGCAGCATCCATCACAGAATATAAATAATCTCTACAAAATAAACTTACTTAAATCAGCGCTCTTGACCAGTTCTTCAACCTGTTCGCGTACGTAATCAGCAGTTATTGTAATTTTTTCTCCACCGCGATCACTGGCGGAAAAACTGATATCTTCGAGCAATTTCTCCATCACGGTTTGCAGCCGCCGCGCTCCGATATTCTCGACGTTCTCATTGACTTCAAAAGACAGCCGTGCAACTTCGTCAATGGCTTCGTCTTCAAACTTGAGCGTTACACCTTCCGTACCGATCAAGGCTTCATATTGCATAACCAGATTGGCTTCCGTTTCCTTCAAGATGCGTTTAAAATCTTCAACCGTCAAAGCCCGCAGCTCCACGCGAATAGGCAAACGCCCTTGTAATTCGGCCAGCAGGTCAGAGGGCTTGGAATAATGGAATGCTCCGCTGGCAATAAAGAGAATATGATCAGTTTGTACTGACCCGTGACGTGTTGTAACCGTTGTGCCCTCAATCAAAGGGAGGAGGTCACGCTGCACGCCTTCACGAGAGACATCGCCTCCACGTACATCCTGCCGCGTTGTGATTTTGTCGAGCTCGTCGATAAAGACGATGCCGTTTTGCTGAACCAAATCCAAAGCATCATTGACGACCTTGTCTTCATCCAGAAGCTTATCCGATTCCTCGGCAATCAATACATCGTAGCTTTGAAGTACACTCATACGCTTTCTCTTGCGTCGTTCGCCAAAAGCCTTGCCGAACATATCGCCGATACTAACCATGCCCATGGATGCACCGGGCATGCCCGGAACGTCCATCATATTGCCCATGGGGTTCGAATTATCCAGCACGTCAATCTCGATCTCGCGATCATTCAACTCACCATCGCGCAGCTTTTTGCGGAAATTTGCGCGTGTTCCTTCTCCGGCTGTATCACCTACCAGTGCATCAAGCACACGCTCTTCAGCATAAATCTCGGCCTGCGCGCGCACAGTTTTGCGCATTTTTTCCTGCGTCATACGTATAGCCATATCGGTCAGATCGCGGATAATAGATTCTACGTCTTTGCCAACATAACCCACTTCCGTAAATTTAGTAGCTTCCACCTTGATAAACGGGGCATTAGCCAGCTTGGCCAGACGTCGGGCAATTTCTGTTTTCCCGACACCGGTTGGTCCGATCATCAGAATGTTTTTCGGGTAAACTTCTTCCTGCAGCTCAGGGTCAAGTTTTGAACGTCTCCAACGGTTTCTAAGCGCAATAGCCACGGCACGTTTTGCATCATTTTGCCCGATGATGAACCGATCCAGCTCGCTTACCGTTTCACGCGGCGAAAAAGAAACGATCACCTTCGGTTTTTCAGCCTTTAATTTTTGCATTATGAATCGAACCTTTGCTTTAACCTGCTATAAAACTACGGATATAGAACATGTTCTCTAAGCCGATCATAGTCATAGGACATCTATGCGCACAATTAAAGCCTTAAAATGTGATATTTCGTCGCGTTATTCACGTTTTCCAGAGAGGATATAAACATGAATACGCACAACAAAGCCGCTCATATATAAAAAGAGCAACTTCCGATATCTCAAATAATGTTCTGTAATTAACTACAGTTACGGTCGCCAACGGCTTTATTGTCATGATCGCTATCATAATTACAACCGCTGTCGCAACAACATTCATTATCGTTACGTTTATGCTCTTGTTCTTGTTCCTGATTGTCAGCATTATCACGTTCCCCATCACAGCAAGAGCTTTCGCTCGTCTCAGGAGGTGCGGTTACAAAAGAAGACAACATTTCCTTGATTTTATCAAAATAGCCCATAATAATTTTCCTAATTTAACAGTCTAATTGACGTGCAGACTATCACATTTTATTCTGTTATCCTAGCGTACAAAATGGGGGAATGAAAATGCGAGAAAATATAGACACACAACACTTTGTCACACAATGGCTGGAAAGCAGAACGGGAAAGGTTCCCAATATAGTTGTGCTTACCGGAGCGGGGATTTCAGCAGAAAGCGGCCTTCAGACATTTCGCGGTGCAGGAGGGCTTTGGTGTGGTCATAGGGTTGAGGACGTTGCTACACCCCAAGCTTTTATACGGGATCCGGTGCTGGTTCATCAATTTTATAATGAGCGCAGGAAAGGCCTTTTTGGCGACGATGTTGCATCTAACCCTGCGCACAAAGCACTGGCCGATTTGCAACAAAACTGGCTGGGAGAAGTCACCATAGTTACACAGAATATCGATGATTTGCACGAGCGTGGCGGCTCTGATGATGTAATTCATATGCATGGAGAAATCTGCAAATCTTTTTGCACTCATTGCCGTGAAAAGGTGGAGCAAAAAGAGGATTCTTCTATCGAAGATATATGCTCGTCCTGCGGCAAAAAAGGTAGTATGCGTCCCGATATTGTCTGGTTTGGTGAGATGCCTTACGATATGGACATCATAGAAATGAAACTGGCTCAGACCGATTTATTTATTTCAATCGGCACATCCGGGAATGTCTACCCCGCAGCCGGATTTGTGTTCATGGCTACCAATGCTGGAGCAAAAACATTGGAGATCAATCTCGAACCTTCCATGAATGCGCAGATCTTCACGCATGGCATGTACGGCACAGCCTCGACAGAAGTACCGC
Organism: Alphaproteobacteria bacterium; assembly: GCA_023141075.1. Taxonomy (GTDB): domain Bacteria; phylum Pseudomonadota; class Alphaproteobacteria; order Micavibrionales; family Micavibrionaceae; genus UBA1672. The sequence continues at coordinate 3,355 of JAGLKL010000038.1, read as the reverse complement.
GTTTTACAAAAGCATTAATAGAAGCGGTGGACTAAGCGCGTTGGTTGCCTATGTGGTTCCAAAAATAAAAACGCCGCAAGGCGCTTCTAGCTAAGTCATTGAAATAATGGAGCGAGTGAAGAGATTCGAACTCTCGGCCCCAACCTTGGCAAGGTGTTTTATTGGTGTTTCTGCTGGTTTCTGTAAATAGCTATAAGTGTATATTTATAATAAAATCAACGAATTAACGTTTCTTGACTATTTCCTAAATATCTTCTAGTTTCTCTATGTTGGTTCCAAATTGGTTCCAAATTTTGACTTGTTACAGTAGAGAAACCCTACATAATGGCTAATATTACAAAATCATTTGTAGAGAAATTGGAACCACAAAGCAAAAATTATGCGATGTGGGATGGTAAGCTTGCAGGGTTTGGCGTGCGTGTTTCTCCCAAAGGTAGAAAAACCTACATACTCAAATATCGTTTGCCAGATGGTCGGCAACGTAGAAGAAGAATAGGTATTCATGGCCATATAACGTGTGAACACGCTCGCAAGACTGCATTAAGCTGGCATGGTGAAATAGCAGATGGTAGTGATCCTACAAGTGAGATTTCAAATATTAAAGCTTCTCCCACTATATTCGAGCTTTGCGACCGTTTTATAAAAGAGCACTCAGAAATTCATAAAAAGCCTCGTGGTATAGAATTAGATAAAACCGCAATCAGAAAGCATATAAAACCAAAGCTAGGGAATCTAAAAACCATTGCGGTGACAAAAGCCGATATTCAAAAATTTCATTTAGGCATGAAAAATATGCCAGCTCATGCTAACCGCATTCTTAGAATACTTTCAAAGATGTTTAATTTGGCTGAGGATTGGGGCTTGAGGCCAGCCAATAGTAATCCAGTCACTAAGGTTAAGCGTTATAAGGAAGAACCCAGAGAACGCTATTTAAGCAACCAAGAAATCTTGTGTTTGGGTAGGGCGCTGGATGAAGCCGAAAAGAACAATACCGAAAGCCTTTATTTTATTTCCCTCATTCGCCTTTTGTTGTTAACGGGTGCGCGTCTAAGGGAAATTATGCACGCCAAGTGGGAATGGATTGATTGGGATTTGAGCATGCTCAAATTGCCTGATAGTAAAACAGGTAAAAAGATCATCCACCTTTCACCCGCTGCATTTGCTGTTTTGGAAGCAACGCCAAAAGTGAAAGGTAATCCCTATATCATTGTTGGGAATATCGAAGGCCAACCGCTTGTAAACACCAAAAGAGCATGGGGGCATATCAAAGAAGCGGCAACCGTAGACTTGCTAAAAACGGATGATAATTACGGGGAGATAGTAGAAAAATACTGGAAGAAACATAGGGAATTTCCACCATATAAAATTCTTTGCGAAGAGGCTAAGAAACAGGGACTTGAGAAACCCATAGGATTAACTGATGTAAGAATTCACGATCTACGCCATACTTATGCTTCAATTTGCGTTGCACAAGGAATGTCTCTGCAAATGGTATCTAAGCTTTTAGGACATGCCAGAGCCAGCACTTCGGAAAGATATGCGCACTTGGCACACGATCCAATTACGAACGCAGCGGCTCAGGTCGGAAATATTATTTCTGAGAAACTTTAGGCCGAATCAAAGATGATTTGATTCGCAAAAATTGCAAAAATAGACACGTACATTTTCGATAAAAACTGAAACAATATTTCACCTTCCTTTAAAGAAGCGATGGAATTATATTTTTACACACATTTTTTTCCTTTAAAGCCCTTATAGGAATTTGCTGTACGTCTCTTGCTTTTCTTCAAAGGTATCTGGCAAGCTTTCTATATCGCTGCTGATTTCCCGATCAGCACATTCATATCTAATCGTTATCAAAAAGGAGAATATTCATGGAAACATTATTAACCCCAGATCAAACTGCAGAACACTTATGTATTTCTGAAATGACTTTGCGCAAATGGCGCTGGGAAGGAAAAGGCCCTCGCTTTGTAAAAATGGGTCGCAAAGTTCTTTATCGCCAGATAGACCTTAACGATTATGTCGAAGGACAAGTGCGTGTATCAACCTCTGATATGGGAGAGGTGACACAATGCAACACATAGGACAAATCACAGTCGCGACGCTTAAAAAGTGGCTTCCACCTGAGCAATATTATGCCAAGCATTTGCAAGGTGCTTTCGGCAAGCACACAGGCAATGATTGGCATATGTGGGACGGCCTTTGTCCGTTCCACGATGACACGCATATAGGCAGTTTTTTCATCAATCGTAAGCAAGGCGCTTTCCATTGTTTTTCATGTGGTGCTAAAGGCGGTGACATTTTCGCTTTTCACATGATGCGGACAGGTTGCTCTTTTAAAGAGGCTGTGGAGCAGTTAGGAGGTTTATTATGCGAGAGTGCGTAGCCAAATGGTTTTATAAAGACGGAACCAGCCACGTGGTGGGATACGTATGCCGATTCGAAGATGGAAGCTTTAAAGACAGTGGCAAACCATCCAAAGATATTATTCCTTATTTTATAAAAGATGGAAATGTCTTTAAAGGCGGTTTACCGAATTCCTTTAAAGAAAAACGCCCTTTATATGGTTTGGAGAGCGTTACTGACCCTTTAAAGCCTGTTTATATTACAGAAGGTGAAAAGTGCGCTAGTGCTTTAAAGGATTTAGGAGTTCAATCTGTGACAAGTCTGGGTGGGTGCTCTTCTGTTTTAAAAGCGGACTGGGAAAAGCTTAAAGATATAAGGGAGGTTATTCTATTACCGGATAACGATGAAGCTGGAGAGCGTTATAGCGAAGCTATTTATAAGCGTTTAAAAAACATAAATCCCCTTATAGCAATTTCCCTTATAGTATTTCCTGATTTGCCCAAGGGTGGAGATGTTTGTGATTTCCTTATAAGGATATCGCTATAAGGGAGATGTCCCTATAAGGTGGCAGGACGTAGAATCCTCAAAGGATTTAAGGGCGCTTTCCTATAAGGCTTTAAATTCTATAACTCTGTTTGTTCGAGAAGTCTTTTTAAAACCGTGGTTCCAAGACTTAGGAGCGGAACCATGGGACTGGGTAATAAAAATCAGAGGCATTTTTTGTAATGCTACAATAAAGATGCCCCTGAATGGCGAACCAAACAGGGGCAGAAACTCTTCGGTGCTAATAAGCACCTTATCATAACAACGATTCCGACACGGTTATGCTATGCAACAAAAAGGTTGCAACTTTTAAGAGAATGAGTCAAGACTGAATGGTATTGGAGAGAGGTTATGACATACAATTTAGGCATAGATATTGGTATTGCATCGGTTGGTTTTGCTGGTGTTAATGTAGATAAAAATAAAGTTTTGTTTTCCGGTGTACATATTTTTGAGGCAGCAG
>JAGLKL010000037.1 GCA_023141075.1 Alphaproteobacteria bacterium | reverse complement strand
CTTAAGCCAACCGATAAGCAGCGGCGTCGCAATATTATAAGGGAGATTTGCAACAATCACCCTCGGAGCTGCCCCTAAAGACAATATATCGGTTTTTAACGCATCACCTTCAATCAAAGTTAAACATCCGCCACTAACCTCAACTAAAGAACCAAGTGCTTTTACTGCACGTGAATCATACTCTATCGCAGTTACATGCTGCACATCAGATTTTAGCAAAGCCCTTGTAAGGCCGCCGGGGCCGGGGCCGATCTCATAAGCATGAACACCACCCCACGAGCCGCCATCCCGCAACATAGCCTCACGCACAATCTTATCTGTAATATTCATATCAAGAAGAAAATTCTGCCCCAAAGATTTTTGCGCTCTCAAACCGTGCGCAGCAATAACCTCACGCAAAGGCGGTAAGGAATCCACATCTGCATATCTTCCTTCAAACGTTTTAGGGTCTAAACCCACAGTATTTCCCAGTAAATCCGCCATTTTTAAATTCGGACATCAATATAGGATGCCAGCCGCAAATCCATCAAACGCTGGCGCTGCAATCTGTCCATACGTTCAGTGCCAATACTGTATTTTATCTGATCTCTTGAGGGAATCGTATCTTCGCTAAGTGTGCGTTTATCCCGCAACAAAAGAATGTGATAACCGTTAATCGTCTTAATCGGACTGGTCACATGGTTTTTTTTGGTCTTTTTTAACCCCTGCAACAACTCTTCTGAAAGCTGTGCTTCGTTGACCCAGCCTACCTCTCCGCCATTTGCCGCACCTGCGGCCTGTGAAAATTGCTGCGCCAGTTTAAAGAAACTTGCTTTACCGGATCGTATTTCCCGCACCAGATCATTTGCCAGCTTTCCAACCTGCTTTTCTTTCGCATCAGCATTAACGGGCAAATATATTTCTGCAGCTAGGTATTCCGTCGTACCAATTTTTGCACGGACACGCTCTATTGTATCATCAATATCACGCTCGGAAATTATGACGCGCGGACGCAGCCGTGCCTGAACGACCTTTCCCCAAGCTAGTTGCGCTCTGACTTGCTGCAACATTGAAGAAATATCGGAATTCACTCGCTTTAGCATGTTCATAAACTGATCCGGGTTCATATTGTTTTGTTTCGCAATCTGCGCAAGCCCGTCATCTATTTCGTTTTGGTCAACTTCTAACCCGTATTTCTCCGCCTCTTGCATCATCAGTTGCTCATTAATCAAATTACCCAAAACCTGTCCAGTAAGCTTCTTGCGAATTTCCTTAGTATTGGGTAAGCCGGAAGATGCCATAACCAAGCGCATGCGTTTATCAAGGTCACTGCCTGTGATAACGTCATCGTTGACAACAGCAACAATACTGTGTGTTTCAGCCACAGCCACACTCGGACAAATTAGCACTAATATCCCTGCCGCACCGGAAATTCCAAATAACGCGACTAAAAGCACAAAAATACGAACTTTCATCAATACCTCACGTTCTTTTACCATTAACCCCTCCTATTGTTTCAATCTTTAAAGCTTGTCCGTACTTTCTAAACCGCTCCAGATATTCAGGAACAACCAGATTAACCGATTTCGGCATAATGTCAAAACAGCGAAAATCCATCCCCCCTTCTGACACAATACTATCGGTTTTAAGACTGTTAACCTGATCGCGCGTTAAAAGCGGACGCGGCGAAAACTCCATAGACCATGCTAAATACTTGGCTATTTTAAAGGGAAGCGTTACCGGCCTGCACTCTCGCCCGGTATGTCTGGAAATAAATGCGTAAATATCCTTAAAGTCCATAACTTCCGAACCACCCAACTGATACGTATTACCTATATATTTATCTGTTGCCAAATCAAGCGCCTTCACAACTGCTTTGGCAACATCACCAACATAAACCGGCTGAAGCTTGGTCTTTCCGCCCCCGATTAACGGCATAAACGGCGCAGAGCGAATCATCCCGGCAAACAGATTGAAAAAATTATCCTCCCGGCCAAATATTACACCGGGTCTAATTATTGTGGCTTTGGGACAATGAGACATAACCACATTCTCACCTTCCAGCTTGCTTCTTGAATAACGCGAAATACCGGCATTACACCCCAGCGCCGAAATATGCACAAACCTTGATATGCCCTCTTCGGTGCACAATTTTGCAATCATGGCCGGCAATTCAACATGAAGCCGCTGAAAAGTCTGTTTTTTGCCCTTCTCATACAAAATACCAATGCAATTCACGACCAGATCAGACCCCTGAATAACTTTCTCCACGCTCACCTCGCTTGAATAATCACAAGCAAAAGGCACAATCTGTCCGACATCACCACTGGTTTTGAGCTTATAAACTCTTTCCGGCACACGTGTAACTACTTTAACGCGCACACCCCGTGCCGCCAGCTCTTTTACGACCTGCCGTCCCAAAAAACCGGTTCCGCCAAAAACAGTTGCAATTTTCCCTGCCATCTCATTCATTTGTTTTTTCCTAGGATCAGAACTTATTATAAAGCTTTCTCAACAAAACTGTCCATCACCCGCTTGGTCGAGCCTTTCTCGAATGAAATATCGAGCTTATGCCCGTCAATATTGATAATCTTGCCGTAACCGAATTTATCATGAAAAATCCGGTCTCCGCGTGTAAAAACTTCTCCACTCTCACTTTTAACCTTACGCTCATACATCCCGCCCGCCTTTTTCGGCTCTTTCGCCTTAACACCGCTGGAATCCCAATGCCGCGAGCGTCCGGCTTGCACCATACCGCTCTGGTTCATCACATCGACCAGTTCATCAGGCAACTCGTCAATAAAACGCGAAGGAATAGCGTTATTCCAACTCCCATACATATTGCGGCTGGTCGCATAAGAAATAAAAACGCCTTTTCGCGCCCGCGTCATTCCGACATAAGCCAGCCGCCGCTCTTCTTCCAGTCCCTTAACCCCGTTTTCATCCATACTACGTTGCGATGGGAACAACCCTTCTTCCCATCCGGGCAAAAACACATAATCAAATTCCAGACCTTTCGCCCCGTGCAAAGTCATAAGGCTGACATATTCCCCGTTACTGGCCTCCTGATTTTCCAAAATCAGCGCAACATGCTCTAAAAACTCTCCCAGCGAATCATATTCCGCCATACCGGAAATCATCTCTTTAAGATTTTCGACCCGCCCCGGTGCTTCAGGAGTCTTGTCCTGCTTCCACATATCCATATAACCGGATTCTTCGAGAATTAACGAGGCCACCTTATCATACTTCATCATCTCTAATGCCCCGCGCCACCGTGCAAAATCATCCATAAGCTTCATAAGCGTTGCACGCATTTTGGGACGTAATTCATCGGTTTGCGTTAAATCCAATATCGCAGCATGAAGACTGATCCCTTGCGCTCTCGCATGCGCATAAAGCGTATTAATCGTCGCATTTCCGATCCCCCTGCGCGGAGTATTTATTATGCGCTCAAGTGCCAAATCATCATTTTGCTGCGCCGTCACACGCAAATAAGCCAGCGCATCACGAATTTCCATACGCTCATAAAAACGAGGCCCCCCGATCACCTTGTACGGAAGACCCAGCTTAATAAAACGCTCTTCAAACTCCCGCGTTTGAGAGCCTGTACGCACTAAAACGGCTATTTCATTAAGCGTGACATTCTCGCGGTTTCCAGAACCTCGTTGAAGTTGTTCAATTTCTTCTCCAACCCAACGCGCCTCTGCCCGCCCATCCCATAAACCGCACAATTTAATCTTGTCGCCATCCCCTTGCTGCGACCATAAATCCTTGCCGAGTCGTGAATCGTTATGCTTAATCAAAGCGCCCGAAGCCTTCAAAATAGTATTCGTTGAGCGGTAATTCTGCTCTAAACGAATAATCGTTGCGCCTTCAAAATCTTCCTCAAACTTAAGAATGTTCCCGACTTCCGCGCCGCGCCAGCCATAGATCGACTGATCGTCATCACCAACACAGCAAATATTCCCCGATCCCTGCGCTAACAACCTCAGCCATAAATATTGCGCAACATTTGTGTCCTGATACTCATCGACCATGATATAGCGTAAACGCCTGTGATAATCCTGCAAAACATCTTTATGCTGCGGATTTTTAAGAATCGTAATCATGTGAAGCAAAAGATCACCAAAATCACAGGCATTTACCGCACGCATGCGCTCCTGATACAGCTTATAAAGCATCGGCATTTTTCCATCAGCCACGTCCCCCGCATCATCTCCCGTGACCTTATCGGGCAACAGCGCCCTATCTTTCCAACGATCAATAAAGGAAATGCACATCTTTGGAACCCACTTCTTGGTATCAACGCCGTTAACCTCCATGATTTGTTTGAGTAAACGCACCTGATCGTCAGGATCAAGAATCGTATAATTACTCGATAAGCCGACCAAACCGGCATGCCTACGTAACATACGCGCAGCCAATGAGTGGAACGTACCAAGCCACCACCCTTCCACCGGAGCGCCGCCCATCATCATTGATATCCGCTCTTTCATCTCAAAGGCAGCTTTGTTTGTAAAAGTCACAGCCAAAACCTGAGATGGATAGACTTTGCCGGTATTGAGGAGATGCGCCAATCTTGTTGTAAGAACACGAGTCTTGCCTGTACCTGCCCCAGCCAACACAAGCCACGCGCCTTCTAGCCCTTCCACGGCCTCACGTTGTTTCTCATTTAAAGGAGAAAGGTAATCAAACCGCACATCATGGCTCTGAGAAGACACCGAATCGTCTATATCGTAAATGTTTTGCATCCCTAATAGATGAAGGGAATCGTCACAAAGTGCAAGCACACCACTCAATAAGCGCTAAAATAATGGGGATAGCGACAAATAATCGTCAGAGACATTTACAGAAATATAGTAGTTTCACTTAAGAATAGTATAGAATTACAAATCAATAGAACGCGCAGTTATAACTTTGTTACGACCTCCGTTTTTGGCGGAATAAAGCGCTTTATCCACACGTTCAATGAGACACTCAACATTTTCGCCTTTTCTATACTCTGTAACACCTGCCGAAATCGTAATCTTGGCAATTTTCTTACCGGTAGTACGATTGACCACCTCTTTTTTCTCAATTTCTTTACGCAGTATTTCAGCAATTTTTGTACCGCCTATAATATCGGTTTCAGGCAAGAGAACAGCAAACTCCTCTCCGCCGTAACGTGCCGTAGTATCACGCCCCTTAACGCCTTGCTTCAAAGTTCTCGATACGAGTTTAAGCACCTGATCTCCGATCTGGTGACCAAACGTATCATTAAAATTCTTGAAATAATCAATATCCATCAGGATTACTGAGAAAAAGTGCCCTTCATTCCCTTCAGTCTCTTCATTTGCCAGAGAAACAAGCCGATAAATTTCACTATCAAGGGCTTTTCTGTTTGCTAGTCCCGTTAACGGGTCGGTCATTGCCTCTTTACGGGCGATTTCCAGATCCCGGCGCATATCCTCGATCACACGCGAAGACTGCTCCAATGTATCCTCCAGATCGGAGTTGCGTTTGATCATCTCGCATGTGTCATCTATCATATCAGCCAAAATCACGCTGATTTCTTCTTTGCTTTTTTCTTCACGCAAACCCAGATTAGCCCGCTCTAACGTTTCATTATATTCATGCACATTGCGCTTGGTCGTAGAAACGATGCTGTTAACATCCTGAATCGTCTTCTGGATTGTATCTCCAGCCTGCATAACCCTTTTTTCTTCACGATGCCCGCCAAGCGCTTCCTGAAAAATTTCATAACAAACATCATCTACCAATGCGCCATCATGCTTTTTGATAGCTCCATCCAATGTCTTGATAAGCTCAGGATCCGCGCCGGAAAAATAGACAAACCACAACTCGTAATTTTCAGGCGTCGGCGAAAGATTAAGATCCTGTATACGACTCAGAGTGCGCACAGAAAGCTTCTTCGCTTTTTCATTTGAATAAGAATACGCCACTGATCAATTCTTACGGTTGTCTGAACTTACGGTATACTTAATATAAAAAAAAAACCGCGATGGCAATCATAAACTGGCTTTTGTTCCAAAACAGGACAATTTTTGTGCAAATAGCTAAGATCAACAAAGATAAGGATGTAATTATACAGGCTAGGTGTTTAGTCCCGCAGCTTTTATACAATTCTGTGACAAAATAAAAGGAAAGAAGCTGTGAGTTTAGACTCTAACTATGCTCTGAGACCATCAATATGATTATTAAGTTCTTGGCCTGCTCGATTATAATCAATTTTATCGTGGTTCAAAGCAGTAGCAATTTCCTTGGTATCAACAGTAACTTCAGAAGCCGCCACCTTACCGCCAACACTTGCAAGAAAATCACCAGTAAGGGACATGTGGGTAGCATCAAATTGTACCTCTTCAGCATCTCTGAGAATTTCAGTCATGGCTCCATTCCCGGATTCCTCAAGAGCATACATCTTCTCTCCTGTCACATTATCACCGTAACTATCACGCACAAAATCCCAGTTGTTTTCAATTTGAGCAATTTTATCAGCGCCTAACTCATGGTCTTTAAAAATCTCTTGGTTTGATCCGTCATGAGGAGAATCAATCAAATGGGCGATATCCTCAACAGTCATATTCTCCCAAGCAACTTCGCTTTTTCCGGCACTTTGCACATCATCTCCCGACACAGCCGCAGCGCTATTTGATTCTTGTTGAGCCTCCGGCGATTGTCTGGATGCCTGAAGACTTTTAAGCATATCTTCCATCACCGATTTTTGTTCATCCGGCGACAATTTCTTTTGGTCTTTACTAAGCTCTAAACAGGCAGTCGCACTTACTCCTACCGTTGGTCCTGTCACCAATGATCCGGCACCAACCGCTGCCGCCCCGGCCATTCCAGACTGCGGTTGAGTAACCATAGTTTTCTCAGCCATTCCGGCATCAAGCCCCAGATTATTTGCACTTTCCTTCAAGGCCTCAATAGCCTCACCCCTAGCTTGCTTGAAATCTTCAGTAAACTGGGCATGTTTTTCATTAAGATCCGTTTTAAGTGCTCCAACCACACTGGTAGCAGAATCTATATTCGTTACGGGTTTATTAGGATCAAACATATATTCTGTAGGATTCATTCCAGACGCATCGGCCTCATAATTCCGGTCTGGATACATGACATCCATAATGTTGCCATTATTTTCACTCTGCTCTGCCAGATCGTGTACCGTGTTTGGCTGCTGTTCCCCTTCATCCATAATAGGGCTCGGAGCCTTATTAAACGCCTCAATATCAGCCGCAGATATAATCGGATTAATGTAATGCGGGTTTTGGTCTTCCGAAAAACGACTAGACTGAACCGCCCTGTCACTTTTTCCGTATCCAACTTCTCTAGCTTTAACATTAAAAGCTGTATCTATTGCCATTTCTTTTCACCCTCGTGCATTTTTATTTTTTGTTATAAAAGCACTCAATTCCTTGTTTTAGACACATTAAACCCACTTATCACACACCATAGAGTATTATATCCCATAACGGCCTTAAAAAACAAACTTAATCAGGTTTTTACGAGTTCAGTGCCATGCGGCGATAACTTAGCGCTTCAGCAATATGAGCCTTGCCTAAGACCTCCTGCCCCCCGCCCAGATCAGCAATCGTTCGCGCAACCCGCAGAACCCGGTAATATCCTCGCGCTGAAAGCTTATATTGCTCAACCGAGCGCATGAGCATTTCACGCGCATCAGCCTCCATCCGCGTTACAGATTCCAACACCGTCCCATTCAGCCGCGCATTAACAAAATTTCCGCTCGATTCATCCCTATTATGCGAATCGTTTTCCTTATTCATGGCTTTATATCGTTGTTTTTGTAAATCACGCGCTTTTTCCACTCGCGCCGCTACTTTTGCAGAACTTTCCCCGCTTCCGGATTCGCTTTGCAGATCGCTTATGCTCACCGGCAACACATCAACGTGGATATCTATCCGATCCATTAACGGCCCGGATATTTTTGATTGATAATCAACAGCGCAGCGCGGCGCTCGACTACACGCCAGATCAGGATCTCCCAGATGCCCGCACCGACAAGGATTCATCGCCGCTATAAGCTGAAAACGCGCCGGATAGCGAACATGCGCATTCACCCGCGCTACCATCACATCACCGGTTTCAAGCGGCTGGCGCAGAGATTCAAGCGTCGCCCGCGAAAACTCCGGCAACTCGTCAAGAAAGAGCACGCCGTGATGAGCCAGTGATATTTCCCCCGGCTTAACCTTTTGACCGCCCCCTATAAGGGCAGGCAGCGAAGCACTATGATGCGGACTTCTAAAGGGACGCGTACGCACCAACCCACCTTCAGGCAAAATCCCGGCAACAGAGTGAATCATGGAAAGCTCCAGCGCTTCTCTGGGCATCAATGGCGGCAAAATACCCGGAACGCAAGAAGCCAACATGGATTTTCCGCTCCCCGGCGGCCCGACCATCAGCATATTATGCCCACCAACCGCCGCTATTTCGAGTGCTCGCTTCGCGGTTTCCTGCCCTTTAACATGCGACAAATCCGGAACATTAACCGGCTTGTTATCATTGGCCAGTGCTGCCTTTGGCGCGCTTAAAACCTGTGAACCCTTAATATGATTAATCAACTGCAAGAGATCGCCCGGCGCAAGAATATCAACATCTCCCGCCCACGCCGCTTCTGCGCCGCAATCTTTGGGACAAATCAGATGATGCTTCGCCTCCGCCGCGTGCATTGCTGCGGGTAAAACTCCGGAAACCGCACGAATTCCTGCATCTAACGATAGCTCCCCCAGCACCACATATTCTTCCAGCTCTTCCTTGGGCAAAACCCCCATCGCCCCTAAAACCCCCAGTGCTATTGGCAGATCAAAATGACTCCCTTCCTTGGATAAATCCGCAGGCGCCATATTAACGGTCAGGCGTTTTGGCGGCAAAGACAACCCTAGGGCATGAAGCGCAGCACGGACACGCTCTTTGCTCTCCGCCACCGCCTTATCAGGCAACCCCACAATATTAAACGCCGGAAGACCGTTGGAGATCTGCACTTGCACATCAACAGGCCGCACATCAATCCCCTGAAAAGCAACCGTATTAATCCGCGCTACCACGCATATATCCTTTTTCTACATACAATAACAACCATAGCTCTTTATGGCATACCTCCCTTTAAAAGAAAATCGAAACTTTAAGAGATATAGTAGTTCCACTTAAGAATAGTACAGAATTGCGCCAATGAATTTTTTTTGAGAATCAAGTATAATATTTGAAGCATAGCCGTAGCTACGGTGATGAAATTATGCGCAGATAATCAAGAAAATTCCTCAAGCAAAATGTATTATTCTTA
>JAGLKL010000036.1 GCA_023141075.1 Alphaproteobacteria bacterium | reverse complement strand
CGCAGCAGGGCATTTAGGCGCAAGGTTAGTAAATCTTCGCCGGGAGTTATAGGAACATCCCCTGTAAGGGCGGTTGCATCAGTTTCGGTAAGCAAAAAGTTTTTGACCAAAGGGCGCATGGAAACCCATTTGCTTTGTTCGACAATCTTAAGCAGGGCAACCAGTTCTGAGCGCTTAGTGTGCTGGAGAAGACCATTGCCAAAACTGCCTTTGTCTTTTGCGCCCAGCAATCCGAGAGATTCGGTTTTTGCGTAATCGACATTTGGTTGCGTAGTCTGGTCGATCGGTATCGTCTCAAGCATTTCCTGAGCATATACATGCGCGGTTCCTCCGATTGCCAAAAGAACAAATAAGAGGGAAGTTAACGTAGAAAATAATGTAAGTATCCTAATCATTCGGTTAGTATTTTCTCATTAGGAACGGTTTTTACAACTGGATGCTGCGTGATTTCGACATTGCTGAACATAACTAAACCTGTTACGCCAACGATAGATAATAAGAAAACACTCAGCAATATTTTTTTGATCAGTTTCATAGTCGTTTCTTGCGTTCATGTTGTAAAACTTGTGTGCGACCTGTATAGCAAATGTGATGTTTCTTTGAAAGAATGGATTGGTAAAAATATTGGGAATTGAGCTGAGAATAACAAATGTGCTGGAGAAACCTATCGTTATGCTGGGGATGATGGGGTGTGGGAAAAGCTATGTGAGTGAAGTTCTCGCACAAAAATACGGGCTGGATCATTATGAGATGGACGCTATGATTGAGGCAGAGCAGGGCATGAGTATTTCGGATATTTTTGAAAAACACGGGGAAGCTTATTTCCGCTCGTTGGAAACCACACTGCTTATGGATTTGCTGAAGAATAAGGGTGCGTGTGTGATCTCAAGCGGCGGTGGTGTTGTGGAGAAAGCGGAGAATATGGAAGCGATTTTGGATATGGCTGTTTCTGTCTGGCTAAAGACAGATGTGCCGGTTTTGCTGGAACGGGTGCGCGGCGGAGAGGAAAGGCCGATGCTTTTGCAAGGTAATGATCCGGCTGAGGAGTTGGAGCGCTTGCTAAATGCGCGTGAGGGGCTATATTCCAAGGCTGATATCCATATCGAGAATAATGGTGATGGAAGTGTTGAAGAATTGGCCGATCAGATTATTGAGGAAGTTATAATGGCTCAAGAAACGAAAAAGCCAAAAATTGTTCATGTTAATCTGGGCGAACGCAGCTATGATATTGTAATTGGGTCCGGGTTATTATCATCGGTGCAGGATTATCTGCCTTTTGATATTAAAGGAAAGAAGCTGTTTATTATTACAGATGAGAATGTGCAGGGCTGCGGTTATCCCGAGCAGATTCACAAGGCTTTTCAGAATAACGGAGCAAGGTGGAGCGATATCAAGGTTATGCCTGCCGGGGAGGCTACGAAATCTTATGATCGCCTGATAGAAGCCCTTGACTGGATGCTGGGAAATGACCTGAACCGCGATTCTATTGTTGTCGCTGTGGGAGGCGGAGTGATCGGAGATTTGGGAGGGTTGGCTGCATCTCTAGCCATGCGCGGTGTGCCCTATGTGCAAGTGCCAACCAGTTTGCTGGCGCAGGTGGATAGCTCGGTAGGGGGCAAGACCGCTATTGATACACCTTATGGCAAGAATCTGGTTGGAACGTTTTATCAGCCGGTCAGTGTTATAATCGATACGGATACTTTAAAAACTTTGCCCGAGCGGGAGATTTATGCCGGATACGGGGAAGTTGTGAAATACGGTTTTATCGGGGACAAGAAGTTCTTTGAATGGCTGGAAGATGGAAACGGCAAGAAAGTTCTTTCTCAGGAGCCTGAAGCCACGGCAAGAGCGATTGAGGTTTGTTGTACAAATAAAGCGCAGATTGTTGAGGCTGATGAACATGAGAAAGGACAGCGTGCGCTGCTTAATTTCGGGCATACATTTGCGCATGCTTTTGAGACATTGGCCGGATATGACGGAAAGCTGTTGCATGGCGAGGCTGTGGCTATAGGCTTGGTACTGGCTTTTGATCTGTCTGTGCGTATGAGGTTGTGCCCGGTTGAGGATTACGAGCGGGTAGTGGCTCATTTCCGCGATGTAGGATTGCCGGTTAATATACATGATATAGATGCACAGGTTGCTGATGCTATTATTTCCAACAAGCAGGCTCTCAGGGACGTTATGTTCCGCGATAAGAAAGTTAAAGACGGTAAGATGGTTTTTGTTCTTGCCAATAGTATTGGTGATTCACTCGTGCATAAAGATGTTCCTGATGAGTTGGTTAATGAGGTGCTGGAAGATTTTTTGAACTGGGGGAGATAAATCGGAATAAACCGGAATTTACATCTTCTTTTAAGATTGGGTTCTTTTGAGCTTGAGGAAAAATTTATAAAGAAACTTAAAGAATGAATACTTTATGGAATTATCACTAGTTTTTGCAATTATTGCTATTGTTGTCTTGTTGGTGCTCTCGGCGTTTTTCTCCGGGTCGGAGACTGCGTTGACTGCTGCATCGCAAGCGCTCCTCAAAGCACGTGAGAAAGAAGGGGATAAACGCGCAGCATTGACAAACAAGATTCGCGATGAGAAAGACCGCATGATCGGAGCGCTCTTGTTGGGAAATAATCTGGTGAATATTCTGGCCTCTGCACTTGCAACCAGTGTTCTGATTAAGCTTTTTGGGGAAAGTGGGGTAATTTATGCAACGTTGCTTATGACTTTTCTGGTGCTTATTTTTGCTGAAGTATTGCCCAAAACTTATGCTTTTCACCATGCCGAAAGCATGTCTATGCGCATCGCGTGGATCATTCGCTTAGTGATTATCATTTTTGCGCCTGTGACTGAGACAGTAACATGGATTGTGCGTAAAGTGCTCGCGCTTTTTGGTGTGGATATTTCCAAGGTTACGGCGGGTTCTCACCTTGAGTTGTTGCGCGGGGCGATTGAATTGCATCAGGGGGAAGGCCCAAAGCATCAGACTCAAGAGCAGCGCGCTATGTTGCGCTCGATTCTTGATCTGGTTGAGGTAGACATTGAAGACATTATGATTCACCGCAAGAACGTGACTATGATTGATGTGGATCAGCCTGTGAAAGACATTATACGAGAGGCCATGAATAGTCCGTATACAAGGTTGCCACTGTGGAAAGGTAATCCCGATAACATTGTCGGTGTGCTTCATGCCAGAGAGTTATTGCGTGAATTTGTTGATGTAGAAGGTAATATCTGTGAAATAAATTTAAAGCGCGTGGCTATGGATCCGTGGTTTGTTCCCGAGACGACCAATTTATACGATCAGCTTCAGGCTTTTCGCGAGCGTAAAGAGCATTTTGCAGTTGTGATTGATGAATATGGCTCGTTCATGGGGATTGTGACACTCGAAGATATCTTAGAGGAAATCGTAGGGGACATTGATGACGAACATGATGAAGCAGTCACCGGTGTGAAGCGCTTATCCAATGGTTCTTACATTATAGATGGAACAGTACCAATTCGTGATTTGAACAGGGCTTTTGACTGGGGATTGCCGCATGAGGATTATGCAACGATAGCCGGGTTGGTCTTGTATGAATCGCAGATGGTTCCAGATGTTGGCCAGTCTTTCCGTTTTCATGGTTTTCAGATTGACGTGGTGCGTAAGCAGCGTAACCAGATTACGTTGGTTCGTTTGACACCGCCGAAAAAAGACAAAGTTGTTTAGGGTCAGGATCTATTAATTATGTACAATTCTGTTTAAATTTACAGGTGAAGGATCGATTTTTTGGCTCGCAGGACATGCCGAAGCATATTCAAGAGACAAAAAAGATGATAGTTTACCTGTAAATTTAAACCCGTCAGGGCGCGGCAAATTTTTGTATCTGTCCGTGCAAACCGTTTGGCAATAGAATCACTATAGACCTGCGCGTGTTTTCACGGAACATCTTTTCAAAAATTATGCGTGCGCAGAATGGATATAATTAGGGGCTGTCCCTAGATTCTGACCCTAAAACAAGAACATTCCAAGCGGATACAGGACAAGCAAGAAATAGGTGATTGCGTTTGCAGTAAAGCAAGTGGGATTTACTTTCTTGTAATTCAGGTTTTTGTTCATTTTCGTCGTTACGTATGTTTCTATTTTCCATGAGGCGAAGAAAAAGGGAAACATAAGAACGATCATTGCTGTAGGAATCATCCAGTCAAGGTCGTTTTCATAAGGAATAAGCCACGGGGCAAATATAACTGTTATCACTATTTTATATATGGGCGTTGGGAGCATATAAAAAAGATAGTGATCCAGATTCACGGGTTCCATAAGTATATATTCAATGATAAATAAAAAGCCCCATGTCAGAGGTACGCCTATCAATGTGGAAACCAAATTACTTACGCCGGAAGATATCAATGCTTTTTTCTTTGAAATGGGGAGGCGTTTTTCCAGTATGAAGCCTTCGATAATAATAATGGGTATCAGGCCGATTATCATGGCCGGCATGGCTACAAGTATCATAGGGACGCCTGTACCGGCCCAAGCCGTTCCTGAAACCATGCATATGGTTGAAACAAGAAGAAAAAGTCTTATGCGTTTATCCGATTTTTCCATGACAGTGCTTGTATTTTTTCCCTGAATCACACGGGCAGGGAGAATTGCGTGGAACTTTTCCCCATGTCTCAGGATTATCTTTATCAAAAGCACGTTTCTTTGGAAAGGATTGTATTGTTCCGTGTTGTTTTTGTTTTTCCTGTGCGGCTGCGGCCATGGCCGGGTCAGCACGGGTTTCTTTCATTTGATCTTGGTTAGGGCTTTGGTTGACGCGTACAACTAGGCCGGATTGGTTTTGATCTATATTAAACTCGACCAGACATAGTGTGCGGGTAATGGTTTCGCGCATATTATCGAGCATAGCTTCAAACATGGCAAAGGCCTCGGTTTTATATTCGTTGAGCGGGTCTTTTTGTCCGAAAGCACGCAGGTTAATACCCTGACGTAAATGGTCGAGATTGAGCAGGTGTTCTTTCCAGTGCTGGTCGAGCATCTGCAATACGATGGATTTTTCGATTTGGCGCCATACGTCCAAACCTGTATTAACGGCTTTTTCTGCCATTCTTTTGTCGGAGAGGTCTATCAGGCGCTCAATTATTTCACTATCGGCAATACCTTCTTCTTTGGCCCAGTCTTTGGCAGGAATGTTCATATTCAGAACGCGCAGAATTTCGTTTTCAAGGGTATCGGTGTCCCATTGTTCTGCATAACTGCCCGGCGGGATCAGGCTCTCGACCATCTCTTCGACGACGGAGTGACGCATATCCTTGACCATGTCATCGAGATTGTCTGATTGCATGATTTCACGGCGTTCCTCGTAGATTTCCTTACGCTGGTCGTTCATGACATCATCAAATTTGAGCAGGTTTTTACGCATTTCGAAGTTCATGGCTTCGACTTTGCCTTGCGCTCGTTCCAGCATTTTTGATATCCATGGGTGTTCAAGAGCCTCGCCTTCTTCTAATCCGATGCGTTTATTTGCAAGCAGACCTTCAAGCTGCTGACCTGCGAAAATGCGCATGAGGTCGTCTTCAACCGATAGGAAGAACATGGAGGCGCCGGGGTCTCCCTGACGACCGGAACGACCGCGGAGCTGGTTGTCAATGCGGCGGGATTCATGGCGTTCTGTGCCAATGATATATAAGCCGCCGGATTCAATAACGCGCTTTTTGTCCTTTTCAACTTCTTCCCGGATCTTTTTTTCGACTTTCTCGCGCTTGTCTTCCGACCATTCGGGATCAATTTCCTGAGCAACGAGCATATCGGCATTACCGCCAAGCTGGATGTCTGTTCCACGACCGGCCATATTGGTGGCGATAGTCACACCGCCAGGTCGGCCAGCTTGCGCGATAATATAGGCTTCATTTTCATGATGGCGGGCGTTGAGCACGTTGTGTTTGATTTTGTGCTTTTTAAGGCGCTCGGACAGGACTTCGGATTTTTCAATCGAAACGGTTCCTACGAGGATAGGTTGTTCGCGATTCTGGCATTCTTCGATTAGATCGACAATGGCATCTTCTTTTTCGCGCAGAGATTTGTATATTTTATCGTTATGATCGGCTCGCGTGACGGGCATGTGGGTGGGGATTGAAACAACACTGAGATTATAAATTTGCCCAAACTCGGATTCTTCGGTCATCCCGGTTCCGGTCATTCCGGCCAGTTTAGGGTAAAGACGGAAGTAATTCTGGAAGGTTACAGAAGCAAGGGTTTGGTTTTCATTCTGGATGGAAACATTTTCCTTCGCTTCAATGGCTTGGTGCAATCCTTCGGACAGGCGGCGGCCTTCCATCATGCGACCTGTAAACTCATCAATAAGCATAACCTTGCCGTCCTTAACGATGTAATCTTTATCAAGGTGAAACATTTTATGTGCGCGTAAGGCTTGATTGACGTGATGGACGAGAGCAATATTTTGCATATCGTACATGCCGCCTTCTTTAAGTATACTGTGTTCGTGCAGCAACTCTTCCACATGCTCCTGACCAAATTCAGTTAGAACGATGCTTCTGTGTTTTTCCTCAAGATCGTAATCTGCTTCTTCGAGCTTCGGGATAATTTTATCGACAGCTATGTAGAGGTCTGTATTGCCTTCTGATGGGCCGGAGATAATAAGAGGTGTTCGAGCTTCGTCGATCAAAATTGAGTCAACTTCATCTACGATGGCGTAGTTAAAGGGACGC
Source organism: Alphaproteobacteria bacterium (assembly GCA_023141075.1). Classification (GTDB taxonomy): domain Bacteria; phylum Pseudomonadota; class Alphaproteobacteria; order Micavibrionales; family Micavibrionaceae; genus UBA1672. The sequence goes on along the minus strand of JAGLKL010000036.1, from coordinate 3,404 downwards.
TGTACCATCTGGTCGAGTCGGAACTTCATATTATCGCGCAAGTAATCGAAACCAAACTCGTTGTTCGTGCCGTAGGTTACATCGCTGGCGTAGGCTTTGCGGCGATCGTCTTCGGCCATATTACTGGTGATGCAGCCTGTACTTAAGCCCAAGAAATTATAAATTTGACCCATCCATGCAGCATCACGCTCGGCCAAATAATCATTAACTGTGACAACGTGGACACCCCCTCCTGCCAGAGTGTTAAGATATACGGGTAAGGTTGCAACAAGGGTTTTCCCTTCACCGGTACGCATTTCGGCGATTGTGCCATCATCAAGAACCAAACCGCCGATAAGCTGAACATCGTAGTGACGTTGTCCCAATGTGCGCTTGGCAGCTTCGCGTACAACAGCAAAAGCCTCGTTTGTCAGTTTTTTCAGAGGCTCACCATTTTCCAAGCGCTGACGAAAAAGATTTGTCTGGTTCTTAATTTCTTCATCGCTCATGGACACATATGTATCTTCAAGTGCGTTGATCGGCTCAATTTGCCGGTGATATTTCTTTAAGGCTCGCTCATTTGAGGAGCCGAATAATTTCATTGCTAAGGACAGAACCATAGTCTTCACCTAAAATAATGTGTACGTCTTTAATTTAATTGTTTTGGAGGCTTTCATATAAACTCCAAAGCTCTCCGCGTCAATATATCCTAGGCTATGTATTGAAATATTACATCCATAATTCTGCGCGTGCATAATATTTCACAACAGAACCCAAAAAAGCTTATAGGATAAATATATTTTAGAGTTGAAAAGGTGTAATCCATGAGCTAGTTTCTTCCAATACACAACATATTTTTGTTTTTTTACAAAGAATACTTAGAGGATTATCATGAAGAACCTAAAAGAATCGTGTCGGACTCTTGGCTGTGCACAGCAGGGCAATTCGGCTGTTGTCATTTTGATTGTCGTTGCTCTTGTTGCTGCCGGTGTTTTGGGTTTTATGGCGGGCAAGAACAAAGTGCCCGGGGCTATGGGGGATGTGCAACCACCGTCGTCTGGAGAAGGATTTTTTAAGTCTGGTGATATGGCTTCGGTGGGGCAACCTAATCCTGTTGTCGCTCGTGTTGATAGCAATGATATCAAACGTCAGGAAGTTATTGACCTGATAAATGCGATGCCGCCGCAAATGCGTCAAGTTTCTCCTGAACAGCTTTATCCGATGGCACTGGAACAGGCGATAGGTAACAGACTTGCCGATAGTAAGGCTGCTTTATCTTGTCTTGAGAGTGATCCTGAAGTTCAGAAGCAACTCTGGCAGGCAAAACAGCAAATTATCCGTTCTAACTTTATCGGCAAAACTGTTTCAGCCCGCGTGACAGAAGAGAGCATTAAGGCTGAATATGATAACTATGTTGAAAACTTTCCTGCAATTGAGGAAGTTAGGGTCGCACATATTCTCGTCGATGATGAAAAGGTAGCAAAAGACCTTATCAAAAAGCTGGATAATGGTGCTAATTTTGCCGATCTGGCGAAAGAAAACTCCAAAGATGGTTCCGCAGAGCGCGGGGGCGAGCTTGGTTTCTTTGCCAAGAACGAAGTTGTTCCTGAATTTGCAGAGGCAGCTTTCGCAACTGAAATCGGTACATATGCTAAACAACCTGTGAAATCTGAATTCGGTTATCACATTGTTCGTGTTGATGAGAAACGTATACGTCCGCCATCTGCGTATGACCGTATCAAGCCTTTCATCAAACAAGAACTTGAGCGTAAGGAATTGCAGGCCATGCTTGATGAATGGAAGAGCGGTTCGGATATTGAACGTTTCGACATTGACGGCAATCCTATGGAAACTGCAGAGGTTTCTCAAACGCAAGATGAATCCGGTGAGGGTGTTGCTGTGACTGAACCTGAAGCGGGAGATGTAGAATCTGCTGAACCAACTGCCGGTGATGATGCTTCTGCTTCCTCAGATGCTGCTGCTTCCGCAGATGCAGATGTTTCTGTAGAAGATACTTCTGCAGATTCAGATCAGGATGCATCTTCTTCTGCTGAATAAATAGTTTTGTTTATGCAATAATTAGGTGAGAGCCGCGACTACACTACCTAAGTGAGGCGCGGTTTTTTTATTGAATAGGAATGTTTAATGAATTGTCGTGAAGCTCTGGAACAGCCAAAACCGGAAAATCCACCTGCATTGCCGATTGTATTGGTAGCGGCGGCGGCGCTGATTGATGAGCAGGGGCGTGTGTTAATTGCCCAGCGCCCGGAAGGGAAATCTATGTCTGGGCTATGGGAATTTCCAGGTGGCAAGATTGAGCCGGGCGAAACGCCTGAATTTTCGCTTATGCGGGAACTTGAAGAAGAACTGGGGATTGAAACGCGGGAGTGTTGTTTTTCTCCAATCGGCTTTACCTCGCATAGCTATGAAACGTTTCACTTGCTTATGCCTTTATTTGTATGCCGGATATGGAAGGGTGAGCCTAAGGCGCTTGAGCATCAGGATTTGTGCTGGGTGAATCCTCGGGATTTGTACAATTATGAAATGCTCGAGGCGGACGTGCCGCTTATCTCGCAACTAGGGTCATGACCCTAAGAGATCGCCTATAGCATTCTTATGTCATTATAGTATGATGTTCCTTGATGTATTGCTCTGTGACAAAGCTGATGGATTTTTACGATAGCGAGATTGGTGATCTCGTACGTGGGGTGCTGCAAAAGCATATCGATAGGATTTGGCCGGATGTGAATGGATACCGTGTGATGGGCTGTGGCTACGCTCTGCCGTATCTGGAGAATATAGCCAAGCAAAACCCGGAACGCGTGATTGCTATGATGCCTACAGGGCAGGGGGCGCAATACTGGCCGATCGATGAAAAAAATGTGAGTTTTTTTTGTGATGAGGAGAGCTTTCCGATAGAAAATGCTTCGATTGACCGGGCGCTGTTGGTGCACCATCTGGAAGGGTGCAATGATTTGCGTGCCAGTGTGCGGGAAATATGGCGGGTGCTTAAGGCCAATGGGCGCTTGCTGGTGATTGTGCCTAATCGTTTGGGGGCATGGGCTCATGCTGAGTGGTCTCCTTTTGGTCATGGCAGACCTTTTACGACGATGCAGGTCTTTGACTTGTTGTGTAAAAACCTGTTTGAACAAAGTTGCCATACAAGTGCGTTATTTGTGCCTCCTATCCCCGACTCTCCGGTGATGATGCGCTCAGCACATTTAATTGAACGTATGGGAGGGGTCATTTTGCCTTTTGTAGCGGGGGTGCATATTATTGAGGTCAATAAGCGGGTCTTTGCCGGTATTGATAAAAAAGGCAGCGGTTCGGCGGTTATGGCCAAAACGAAAGAGATATTAGGAGCAAAAGGTACGGCTGTGCCGCAAGGGTATATTGATCCTAATTAACGCCAGTCGCAACTATTT
>JAGLKL010000035.1 GCA_023141075.1 Alphaproteobacteria bacterium | reverse complement strand
TCGGCGGATTTGTCCAAAAAGCAACCGGCATTCAAAGAAAGAACTTCATTTAAATAAACAAGCGGCAACAGGCGGTCACGCAGGCGGAACACTGGCGCTCCCTTGATATATTCAATCCGATTGTTACCGTGATCGGAAATCATAACCAATTCATTCACAGAAATCTGTGGTATTGCGAAGCGCTCACCGGAAGCCTCAACAATCAAAGCATGCACAATCGCCAGAGTTAGCGGGATTTTAATTGTAAAGACCGACCCTTTTCCTTCGACTGATCTTAGCTCAACCGCGCCGCCGATTTTCTCGATATTGGTGCGTACAACGTCCATACCAACGCCGCGCCCCGAAACAGCTGTAACTTTTTCAGCCGTGGAAAAACCGGCCTTAAAGATAAATTGCTGGATTTGCTGGGTAGACATTTCTTTAAGTTCATCAGCCGTGGCTAACCCGTTATTAATAATTTTTTCGCGGATTTTATCTTCATTCAGCCCTCTACCGTCATCAGATATTTTGATAATGATGTGTCCACCCTCATGGTAAGCTTCAAGAATAATAGCCCCTGTTTCAGATTTACCTGCAGCGACGCGTTCAGTCGGGCTCTCAATGCCGTGATCCCCCGAATTGCGCACCATATGGGTGAGGGGATCTTTAATCATCTCAAGCACTTGCCGATCCAGTTCCGTGTCCTGACCGCGCATATCTAGATTAATCTTTTTATTAAGTTCAAGCGACAGATCGCGAATAATACGCGGAAGTTTGGACCATGCATTACCGATAGGTTGCATACGCGTTTTCATAACTCCTTCCTGTAGTTCCGAAACAACGTGGTTCAGGCGTTGCAATGGCGTTGTGAATGCTGTCTCACCTTCCGCACGCACGATCTGCAAAAGCTGGTTCCTTGTAAGCACAAGTTCACTGACCATCGTCATAAGGTCTTCGAGCACATCAACATTGACGCGCAAAGTCTGGGACGCGATTGCCTTTGTCTCGGTTTTAGCACTCTGATCGTTATTGCCGGAATCACTTGCTTGACCAGTTGCGGTTGCATCGGATTTGTCGGCGTCTTCAGCCTCTATTTGCAGCTTATCATTTTCCCGGCCTTCCAAATCAGCCGGATTCACAATACCCTCCATCCCCGGAGCCGCAGCAAAAGCAGCCTCTAATTCTTCCAAAGGAACATCTCCGGGAGCCAGTTCTCTCTTCTTTTTCGTGTCTTTTTTCTTAGCCATATTCTTAACTTCTTTCTCGGGTTCAACACTTACCTGTTCTTTTTCATCATCAGACAAAATTTTTCCTTCATAGGCCGCATCAAGCTTTTCGATCAGCCCGGAATCATCTCCCTGCGGTTCCTCGCTATTAGCTTCCAACTCGCCGATAATAAATTTAATCCTGTCAATAGATTCAAAAATCAGCGTGACATATTCAGGGACAACCTTTAGATCACCATCACGAAAGCGCCCCAATACATTCTCTGCATGGTGTGCGACTTTCTCAAGTCTGGGAAGATCCAAAAAACCGCATGTCCCTTTAATCGTGTGCATCAAGCGAAATATTTTACTCAGCAGATCCTTGTCATCGGGATTTTGCTCCAGATTGACAATATCCACATCAAGTTCATCGATACTTTCATTGGTTTCTGTCAAAAACTCGACAATAAGATCATCCATAGACAATGTTCCTTAATAATTATTACATCCTTAAATACGAGCCTGACCTGAATAAGCAATAAATTGTAAAAGTAATGTGAGTAAAACGCTTACGTATGTAGAAAAGGCGCATAAATAATTATAACTCAGTGAGAAAAACAGACTGCACACAAGCAATTAGTCATGTGAACGAATACGCGGAAACTCGAAAGACGCAGGTACTAAAAAAGCAGGGAATACATAGCTTATAACAAACAAACAGGTAAGAAACATAGTGTCTAATTCAATCTATCTTCGACTAGGATACAACAGCCTGTTTTAATCTCAAGAAAATAAAATTCTCACTACCTTCATCAACAGCCATTTCATAACCATATTTATTAGCAAAAAGCTTCGTAATATAAGAATGAACAAGATTTGGATCAAGATCTTCCACAGCCGTTTTAAAATTCAGCGTATTCAGGACATTTTCCTTCAACGCAGCATTTGTACCTTCTGCCTTAATCAACAAAGTATCATTTTCTTCGCACCCGACCGTTACAACCCCGCCTTTGGGAAGCGCATCACAGGCTAAAAGCAGACAGCACATAAAAAGTTTGGGAAAGCCGCGACGCGGCTCAAAGCCGATATCCATATGCGGATCCCAATCCTGCGTAACGCGGTTGTCTCTCTTGATGTATTCGCCAAAAATCTGGTGGATATGCTCAAGCTTGATACTTTCATCCACACCGCCCAGCCCATATGCAAGACGCAGGGTCTTAAGCTTTGCTCCGGCTTGCGCGGCACTAAGGGAAATCAGCGAGATCACATCGTTATTCGCGCCCATTTCTTCCATAATTTCTACGCCATTGGCAACAGCCCCTACAGGGTTGGTCAGATCGTGACAAATTTTGGAAGTGATTAACTCGATAAGAAAAGCGGTATTTTGGTCGTTCATACAAAGCCTGTAGAAATAAGGGGGGCGTTTAACCCGAAATCTTAATAAAGAAACCAAATCAAAACGTCATTATTCCTTGATTCGGCATTAAACGTTCAAAGTATAACCTATTTTTTTAAAGGCTTCACCTGCCATCTTTTTTAGACGTTCCAATCCGTCCGCATTTTTAGCTTCGATACGCGCAACCAGAACGCTTTGTGTGTTGGAAGGGCGCACCAGCCACCAGCCATCAGGTGTTGATACACGCACGCCATCAACATCATCCAGAGAAATGCTGTCATCATTTGCAGCCAGAATCTTAAGCTCTTCCATAATTTTCGGCACAAGAGAAAACTTTTCTGCTTCATCGACTTCAATACGCAATTCCGGCGTATTGAGCAATTTCGGCAGGTGTGCAGTTAAAGATGATAGCCCGCCTTCAGCCATAGACAGGGCATTAAGAAGGCGTACCGAGCAATATAGAGCATCATCAAAGCCGTAATATTTATCGGCAAAAAAGATATGTCCTGAAAGCTCACCGGCAAGAGGCGCGTCTAATTCGAGCATTTTCGCCTTAACCAGAGAGTGGCCTGTCTTCCACATTACGGCTTTTCCACCCATTTTATTGATCTCATCAAACATAAGCTGTGAGCATTTTACATCGCCAATAATTGCTGCGCCCGGATGGGAATCCAGAACCTCGCGTGCATAAAGTGTCATCAATATGTCACAGCGTAAGATCGTGCCTTTTTCATCAACAACGCCGATGCGGTCTCCATCACCATCATAGGCAATACCAAGATCGCATTTCTCACGGGCAACAAGCTCTTGCAGATCGACAAGATTTTCATCCACCGTAGGATCAGGATGGTGATTTGGGAAGTTTCCGTCAATCTCGTCATAAAGCAAATGATGCGTGCCCGGTATTTTAGCGGTCAAACGCCGCAATATTTCACCGGCAGCGCCGTTTCCCGCGTCCCATGCAATTGTAAACTCGCGCTCCGGGTCTAACTCAAGATCGGCAAGCAGGCGATCAACATAAATGTCCTGGATATCGTAATTCTCAACCGAGCCTTCACCTTCCCTAAGAGCACTATCAGATGAAATTTTGCCGATTTCCTGAATAGTTTCGCCAAAAATCGGCTCTTTATTAAGCGTCATCTTAAAGCCGTTATAATCAGGCGGGTTATGCGAGCCGGTCACCATAATTCCGGCATCGCCGTTCAGGTGCTTGACCGAGAAATACAACATCGGGGTTGGTCCCATGCCGATATTAATAACGCATACGCCCGTATCTTTCAGCCCTTCACACAGGCTTTTCGATAGGTGCGGAGAGCTCAAACGCCCGTCACAGCCTACACAAACCGTGTGTACATCTCCTAAAGGATCCGCCTTTTCCTGAATAAACGTACCAAAGGCTCGTCCCAGAGCGTAAGCATCTTTCTCTGAAAGATTTATCCCAAGTTGTCCGCGAATGTCATATTCGCGCAAAATAGTGGGATTAAAACTGTAATTCATGGCATTTCTCCGACTATAAACTACACACTTTATAGCTTATTCAATATTTCACGGACGCCGTCACTGATCTCCGGGTCTTTAAGGCTATAAGCAAGATTGGCGGCAATAAATCCTAAACGGCTGCCGCAATCAAAATGCTGACCTTTAAAACGCAAACCGTGGAAAGCTTGGTTGCCGAGCAATTTTGCCATCGCGTCGGTCAACTGAACTTCATTGCCTGCGCCGCGTTCAAAAGCAGCCAGATGCTCAAAAATTTCCGGTTGCAGGATATAACGTCCGATAATCGAAAGAGTGGAGGGCGCATCTTTCGGATCAGGTTTTTCAACCAGTCCATTAATGGCAACTGCGTCTCCTTTTTCCTCTCCGATGTCCAAAATACCGTATTTTTTAGTTTCTTCGCGCGGCACGTTCTTAACAGCGACAACGTTCCCGCCATACTCATTATATGTCTCGATCATTTGCGCCAGACATCCGGGTTCGTGGCTAACAATATCATCGGGCAAGATAATGGCAAAAGGCTCATCGCCGATCAGCTTATGTGCACACCATACAGCATGACCAAGACCCAGAGGCTTAGGCTGGCGCGTCAAAAACAGCTTACCTTCAGGCATCTCGGAATCACGAATCACAGCAAGCATATCTTCTTTGCCGCGTGCTTTTAGCGTTTGTTCCAACTCGGGCTGATAATCAAAGTGTTCCTCAAGCATATTTTTGTAACGTCCGGTTACAAAGATAAACTCCTCAATGCCAGCATCGCGGGCTTCTTCATAAACATGTTGAATAAGAGGACGGTCATTAATAGGAAGCATCTCTTTGGGCATAACTTTGGTCGCCGGCAAGAACCGCGTACCCAGACCCGCTACGGGGAAAACAGCCTTTCTAACAGGCTTGGGGTTTACATTCATTCATCAACCTCTTTAAGTTAAATCCGCGTAGAGAAGTGACATATTTTGTAAGACAATGCAATAGATTACAAATATCAGGAAAAAGCAATTTTGTACCGAGATAACGAAAAACCCCGCAACAAGCTACGGGGAATTAATCTGAAAGATAGAGTAACGCGATAAATAACTTACTCCTTAATATATATCCGGAATGTTTTTAGGTATCGTAAACAGGATTTCTTGTCTTATTCATAATCTAAACTGATCAGGACCATATTCCGTATTTTCACGTTTCCCCTCAGGAACACTTTCAGGTTCTTCAAGTTCCTCAGGCACATCTTTAGGTTTATTTTCAATATCAAGGCACAGACTGAGAAGTTCACGTATGTTTTCAGGAAGTATGTCGCGTCTTCCAATTCTTTCAATAGTGGGTGATACGCCATCTTTTACAGCTTCATAAATGTCATGAATTTCTTTATTGCTGTTGTTCTCAATGGTTATGTCTCCTCCATTCGTAAGCTTTTCCATCAGAAACTTACGTATGGTTATAATCAGATTTTCCGCAATCTCAGGTTTCGAAAATTCGAGTTTCTCAAATTCAGAAGCTTTGTCTAAAAGATTTCCGGCAATAAGTCTCAGATCTTTCTCAGTCAGTTCCTCAACCAGTTGCTTAACCATTTCATCCATTATAATATCTTGTTTCACAAAAACGCTCCTTTAAGTGTAAAAACCGCATAAGTATATGCCGTATATATATGATCAAGATATACATTGCAAATTTGGATAATGAAAAACCCCGCAGTAAGCTGTGGGTTTAGACCCTAAGCGACATTTCTGGATTTCGACGAAGGCGGCTTGACGTAGCCTTTGGCTGCTTCCGGTGCAATTTCAACAATAAGGTTGCGTACTTCTTGGCGTGCAGAGATTTGCGACAATGTAAGGCCGCCTTCCTGACCTTCTTTCAAATCTAGCAAAGTCAGCCCCTTAAGAAACATTTCCTTGAACACGACGCGCTCTCCGAATCCGGGAGCAAGACGGAAATTTGCACGCTTGGAAATCGTTTCCAGAAGTTCGGCAATAATTTTGTTATTATTCGTATTCAGGTGGGTCATCCGGTTGCGCATCACTATCCAGTCTATGCCGTTACCATCACGTGTCTCTTTTTTCCGGCGCTGGGTATTGACCATGGACGAATAAATAGACGGCCCCTTAACCTCGTAATTTTTCATATCGATATCGGCCAGCAAGTCCAGATCAATAAAGCTGTCATTCATCGGAGTAACCAGCGTATCGGCATAGCTGTGTGCCAATCGGCTCAGAAAGCTGTCTGTGCCCGGTGTGTCGATAACAATAAAATCACTTACCCGGTTCAGCTCATCCAGTGCCATGAGCAAAAAGCCTTCTTCTTCATCATTATTTCGGCGCACGCTTTCGTGAGAGCTGCGCTCAATGGCCATATGCGCCGGGCTGGGCAGGGTCTCGTTATTGCGGGTGATATAGTCAAAACGTTTTTTCAAATAACGTGTGAGTGTGCCTTGGCGTGCATCCAGATCAATCGTCCCCACGCGATATCCCATGCGCAACAGCGCTATAGCTGTATGCATGGCGGTGGTCGATTTTCCTGACCCACCTTTTTCATTACCAAAAACGATAATATGCGCTGTTTTTTTCATGGCGTTCGCGTTACGTTATCTTTCAAAGCAAATCGGCTTATACTTATTTTTTAAAGTTACGAGATCAACACAATGCCAGAAAACACACCCATATATCAAGACAGAGTATCGTCTTTGCGCAAAGAAATTTCGCAAAAGGGGCTGGATGGTTACATAATTCCGCGTACTGATGAGTTTCAGGGCGAGTTTCTCGCACCTTATGCTGAACGTCTTGCATGGATCAGCGGCTTTACCGGTAGTGCGGGTAGTGCGGTCATTTTGCCTGAAAAGGCGGTGGTTATGAGTGATGGGCGCTATACGCTGCAACTGCGCGAAGAAGTGGATTCAGAGTTATTTGATTTAGAGGATAGCACAAAGACATCTGTGGGAGAGTGGTTGAAACAGCAAGCACCTGAAGGTGCTCATATTGGCTATGATGTCTGGCTTTATACGCCAAAGCAAATCGAAGAAATCAAAAACCATTGCATGGAAAAAGCCATAAAGCTGAAATCGTGCACGCGAAATATTATTGATGCGATATGGTTTGATCAGCCTGCCCGTCCGCACGAAAAACTCAGTTTGTTTCCTGATAATGTTGCAGGCAAAAGTGCCGCGGAAAAATGTGATGAGATTGCCGCGCAGATTAAACAGCAGGGTGCCGTGGCATGCTTGCTTAGTGTCGGCGATTCAATATGCTGGCTCCTTAATGTGCGTGGGAGAGATATCGATTATTCACCTTTATGCCAGTCCTATGTTTTGCTGCACCGGGATGGCAGTGTCGATTTATTTATTGATCCCTCAAAAGTCACCGGCGAGATCACGGAAAAACTGGGAGAGAGGTTGCGCGTTTACGGCTTTGACGCATTAGAAGGCTGTTTGCTCAAAATCGGCAAAAATAAAGGGAAGGACAAGCTCTGGCTGGATCGAAATTCGACCCCAATCTGGTTCGAACAAGTTGTTAAAAAGGCGGGGATAGGTATTCTCGATGCCCCTGATCCGTGTGTTCTGCCCAAAGCGGTAAAAACTTCTAGCGAGTGCGAAGCCATCCGTAAGGCACATATAGCAGATGGCGCGGCTCTAACGCGCTTTTTGAAATGGATTGATGAAAACCAGAACACCTCGGAAAAAATGGACGAGATATCTATTGAAAAAAAGCTGGAAGAATTTCGCCGGGCAGGAGGCGGCTATGTAGGGCCGAGTTTCGCGACCATCGCGGGTTTCGCTGATAATGGGGCTATTGTGCATTACCGCGCAGATGAAAAATCTTGCCGCGAGATCAAAGGTGATGGACTCTTGCTGGTTGATAGCGGCGGACAGTATCACTGGGGAACCACTGACATCACTCGCACTATTGCAATCGGAACGCCATCCCGCGAGATGCAGGAAAACTATACTCGCGTGCTCAAAGGACACATTGCTGTAGCCTCAACTGTATTTCACAAGGAAACGACCGGTATTGAAATCGATGCTCTGGCGCGTAGAAGCTTGCGGGAAGTTGGGCTTGATTACGCGCATGGCACTGGGCACGGTGTAGGGTGTTATTTATGCGTTCATGAACCGTCTACCGGCATTTCTCCTCGTGAAGAAAAACTTTTTAAACCGGGCATGCTCATATCCAACGAGCCGGGTTACTATAAGGAAGGTGAATACGGAATACGTCTTGAAAATCTGGTTTTGGTACAACAAAGTGACCAACCTGATCATTATTGTTTTGAAACGGTTAGCTTCGCTCCTTTTGATCCAAAACTCATTGTTGACGGCATGCTTAATAGAGCCGAGAAAAAATGGCTCAGAAATTATCTGAAATGTATAAAAGATAGTCTGTCTACGATTTTAAGCACAGAAGAACGTGCATGGCTTGATACTCAAATCAAACTATAAACCGGAAAACAGCCTATTTCCCTCAACTGGCCTTATTTTTTCCTCGTATAAGCAGAAGCAGGCGGCTCTTTATATTTCTCAGGGTGAAATTCCAACATTTTGTACAACATATCCGGGAAACCGTTTCTAGTGTGATTGGCACTTGATGTAATTTCTTGTACCACGACAATATCTCCAGAATAACGCATTTCAAGAAGCAATGAGGAAAGATAAGGTTTGTCCTTTGGCGGAGCAATAATCAGCCGTATACCCATCACATTAACACCATCCTTGACAGTGTTTTTCATATTAAGACTTTCAATTGAAAGGTTATCGACATATTTATCGATGTGTTGGGAAAACAAAATATGCTTGGCCAGTTTTTCATCAATCTTCTTCTTAAGTTTATAAGCATAGACATTATAAAAAACAGTTTCGTTTATAACCGGGTCATAAAATAAAAACTTCATACACTCTTTTCTGGGTTTTACAACGAACTTTGGTGGTGAAGGGGTATAACTGGAATTCACCGGAGGCAGTTTGACTGTAAAAATTTTGTTCTTTGCTGTATGTTTTGTCCATCCTTCGGCAAATTTTTTAGGTTCTTCAAGGGCTGTTATGCCGTCATAGAGCTTCAGAGAATTGAAAAAATCATCCGAACGATAGGAAAACAGGGTTTTCGCAGAACCAGTCAGTACCTGTTCCACCCTAGAATAGTTGGTCATATAAATACGGATACGGATACCATATTTTTTCCCATCGGCGTAATAGGTAATATATATGTTTTTCCCCGGAAAATCGTTGTGATCAATGTTCTCATTGGTCAGAATTGTTCCGCCGATTTTTTTGGCAGACCTTACATATATTGCGGCTTCCTGATCTAGGATTTTCTTGGCTTTCCAGAGATCAATCGGGTCGCCAAAAGTTTGTACAGCGCGGATAAAAATACTTTTATTCTTGGCAGGTACAGTACCATCAAGTGTGGACAAAATCTCGACACCAAAAGCGATTTTTTCTTCATTATAGCGAAAAGGAAATATCTTATATTTATAACTTTGCGGAAATTTGGATTCGAAAACATTGGAGATCGACATATGACGCTCCCATTCTTTCTCCTCTTTTTTTTCTTTCTTATCAATAGTGATTTCAAATTGAGCATTGCTGTGCGAGAAAGGTAGACAACATAAGAGGCTAATACCCAATAGGGATAGCAGGCTTAGTTTCAAGAAACGAAAAGGAACATTATTCATGTGAAAGTTAGAAAGCATGGTTTCCCTAGTGTCTGGTTATCAGTGTTATGGAGACAAAAAACAACAGTTACACGCCACCTTAGCATAAATATTTTTTAAATTACACAGGCAAAAAAACACAAAAAACTGCCGTTAACATCGGCAGCTTTCTTAATATATTATCTTTATAGCTGGTATTTCAGCCTATTATCAAAGTCTAATAACCATCGCGATCGCGACGTTTACGTTCCATCTTGCGGCAACGACGGATTGCTTCCGCTTGCTCACGCGCTTTTTTCTCAGATGGTTTTTCGTAATGACGACGCAGTTTCATCTCACGAAAGATGCCTTCGCGCTGCATTTTTTTCTTCAAAACGCGCAAAGCCTGATCGACATTGTTATCTCTAACGCTCACACTGACCACAGTGCTCACCTCTTTCTAATTGTAAGTTTAAGTCATACAGCATCTTGCAATTTATACTCTGCCTTGCAAAAGCTGGTAATGTTTAACACAACGCTTATACAAAGGTCAAATACAAAGATCAAAGGAAAAAGAATGCATTTCAAGAAAAT